>DAOVIY010000061.1 GCA_030673525.1 bacterium
ATCAGGGATTATTCAGTCTGTCAAGAACTATTTTTTATTATATCTATATTATAGAATAGATTACCAACAAGAAAGCAAGTGTTTGCTCTTAAAGATGAAAAGATGTTGTTGAAAAAATACCCCAAACCTTTTAAGAAGCTAATACCTGCTGAATTCTTGTCCCCTACTTTTCCACGATTGAATTTGCCTGACTTTATACACCATGGTAAAATTACCAATATAACCATAATATTATGAGACAAATATTTAAAGGAAAAATTACTTGGGTAGATATTACCTGCCCTGTTCAAGGAGACATTGAATATCTTCGCAAAAATTATCGTTTTCACCCTATTATCTTGGAAGAGCTTAAAATGCCTTCCCAGAGAAATAAAACCGAAGCACACGATGGCTATATTTTCTTAGTAACTCATTTCCCATGTTGGAACGCTGTTGAAAAAAAATCTTCCCCATGGGAATTAGACATTATTTTGGATAAAAATACACTCATTACAATCTGTTATGAAAAGAGCACGGTAATGCGCGAAGAACTTATGGAAAAAGTTTATACAAAAGATTTTGAGAATTTATATCTTAATGACACTATAAAACTTCTTTATTTTATCATAGAATATTTCTTGGATTTTGCTATACGACAGATTTGTCACATTCAGAAAAAAATTAATGATGTGGAAAAAGAAATATTTCAAGGTAAAGCAGAAGATGCAATTCCTAATATTTCTCTTGTAAAAAGAGATGTCCTTAATTTCCAAAGAATATTTAGATACTTAAAAGAAACTTTATGTTCTTTATCTAGACAAGGGCCACGAATTTTTGGAGAAAGTAAACGTATTTATTTTGACGATTTAGTCGGTGATAGCACTAAAGTAGAAAATCTTATTGATAGTTTCAAAGATAATATAGAATCATTAGAAAACACAAATAATTCCTTGATGGAACATAAAATTAATCTTTTAACCAGAATCTATACAATTCTCTCTCTTGTAACCTGGCCTACTATATTAGTCACCAGTATTTATCAAATGAATACTAGTTATTTGCCTTTCATAGGTTCTCCTTATGATTTTTGGCTTATCCTATTAATTGCCTTTATACCATCAATATTGATCTTTTCTTACCTTAAAAAAAGAAAGTTTCTATAAATGATTTATTTTTACAATACTCTTACTAAAAGGAAGCAGGTTTTTAAGTCAATAAAAGATAAGCAAGTAGGTCTTTATACTTGTGGTCCTACTGTTTATTCAACGGCACATATTGGAAATCTAAGAACGTACATCTTTGGGGATATTTTAAAAAGAGTTTTATTGTATCAAGGATATAAGGTTAAACACGTAATGAATATTACTGATGTCGGACATTTAACTTCTGACGCTGATACAGGTGAAGACAAAGTAGAAAAAGCAGCAAAAAAATCAAAAAAATCCGCTTTTGAAATAGCCGAGTTTTATACTAAATCTTTCTTTACTGATTGTAAAAAATTAAACATTCTTGCTCCAGATATAATAGCCAAAGCAACAGATCATATTAAAGAAGATATCGAACTCATTAAATCTTTGGAAAAAAATAACTTCACTTATCAAACTAGTGATGGAATCTATTTTGATACTTCCAAATTGAAAGATTATGGAAAGTTAACTGGAATGAATTTTAAAAAACTTAATAAAACATTAAAGGCTGGTGCAAGAATAGAATTATCTCCAGAAAAAAAGAATATTACTGATTTTTCTCTATGGAAATTCTCTCCTAAAAATTCCAAAAGACAAATGGAATGGGAATCACCTTGGGGACGCGGTTTTCCAGGCTGGCACATTGAATGTTCTGTCATTAATTTAAAATATTTAGGCAAAGCTTTTAAAGGAAAAAGATTTTTGCCAAAAAAAGCGCAAACAATTGATATACATACTGGGGGAACAGATTTAATACCAATTCATCATACAAATGAAATAGCCCAAGTAGAGGCTATAACAAATAAAAGATTTGTAAATTTCTGGCTGCACGGAGAATTCCTGATTTTAAAAGACGCACGAATGGGAAAATCTGAAAGTAATGCAATTTTAATAAAAAATATCGAAGAATCCGGTTTTTCTCCCTTATCATTTCGTTATTTAGTTCTAAACAGTCATTACAGAACATCATTGGAATTTTCTCAAAAAGCATTGGAAAATGCCCAAGAAAGCCTGAATAATATTCATAATTTTATTCTAGATTGTTTAATTGATAACAAAAAGATTCAAAAAAAGAAAACATCAACTTTTTCATTGAATGAAATAAAAAAAGAATTTGAGAAATCAATTAATGACGACCTTAATACCCCAAGGGCTTTGGCTGCTTTCTGGAAATTAATAAAAGATTATTATCAGATTAGAAACAATCCAAAAAAAGTCTACGAAATAGCCCTGAGTTTTGATAAAGTATTAGGATTAGGATTAGATAAAATCAAACTTGTTATTCCGCCAAAAAAGATAAAAGAATTAGCAAAAAAAAGAGAACAATTAAGAAAAATGAGGAAATGGGCAGAAGCCGATAAAATAAGGAAAATTATAGAAAAATCCGGATTTTTGCTAGAAGACACAAAAAAAGGTACAATTATAAAACCAAAACTTTAATACTTAATATATGGCCGAAAAAAACATTGCTGAAGGAAAACTTCCGCCTCAAAATATAGAGGCAGAAGAATCAACGTTAGGATCTCTTATGATAGATAAGGATGCGATTGTTAAAATTGCCGATGTTTTATTTGCTGAAGATTTTTATCAACCCCAACATCGTATTATCTATAAAGCCATTTTAAACTTATACCAACAAAATGCCCCAATTGATGTTCTTTCATTATCTAATCGCTTAAAGGAAAAAAAACAATTGGGTGAAATAGGAGGAGCAAGTTTTTTAACGTCTTTGGTTAATAAAACGCCTACAAGCGCCCATGTAGTCCATTATGCTAATATTGTTCATCAAAAAAGAGTATTACGTGATTTAATCGCCGCTTCTTATAAAATTGCTGAATTAGGATGGCAAGAATCAGAAAATATAAATGAGGTTTTAGACAATGCAGAACAAATCATTTTCTCTATTTCTCAAAAATCTATAGCGCATGAATTTGTGGCTTTAAAGGGAGAATTGGTTAAAGCTTTTGAGAGAATAGACCAA
>DAOVIY010000059.1 GCA_030673525.1 bacterium
AAAAAGGCCATCGTCCTACCGGTCGACGCCTTTCCTCGATACTGTACTATTAATATAGCAAACTGACACCCCCTGTCAAGCCCAATTTATCCACAGAAATAAATCTACGAAACTCGCCTCCGCTCCGCCAGCTGGCGGATTGGCGGAAAGGCGGTTTTTTTCTTTTCAAACATTGATAAAAACCCAGAAATAAGGTAGATTTAAAAAGGACTAATAATAGAACCTTAATTTAATTATAAAGGAGACAGAAAGGGTGATGAAAATGAAAAATAATAGAAAAGGAATAATGAAACTACAGACTAATATAATGTTTCTGAACAAAGATATAGATGCAGTAGAAGGGAAAAAAAGAATTAAGGAAAGCCAAAAAGCAGGATTAGACAAAAATAAAGATCGGGTATTAATAAGAAAGCTGCAAACCGAGATAGAAGCATTGGACGACAACATAAAAAAATTAGAAGACGACAAAAAGAAAATAGAAACCCAAATAGTAATGGCGGGATCATCTTGATTTCGCTTTTTTTATTCCATGTTAAAAATTAAGAAAAAAACCTGTCCTGAGCTTGTCAAAGGAATTGCTAAAACCCCGAAAATGAGTTAAATTAAAAGAAAGCGGATTAGCGCTGATGATTTAATAAAATAAATTAAAAAAATATGGCAACAGGTAGAACAATTAGTGCAAGCTTTCTTACTACTTTAGATCATAAAGTAATAAGGCTATGTGAGTCTATTTCAGAAGAAATTTATAAATCAATCTCTGATAGTAGTTCAAGAGAGGAGTTTAAAAAAATATACGGCAAAATAAGCTATACAAGAGATAGTGGGCTAGGATTAGGTGGGGGCAAAATACAAAGAGATGCCGTATGTACAAGAGGTATGCAAGGAAAAGCACCTTTTTCGAATAGAAATTTAAGATGGCATCCTTTAGTAGTTGCTGAGGACAAACCCACTTTTGCAAAAAAAATTGAAAAGATTGAAATAGAAGGAGAAGATGATGAACAAGTTTTAATTTTCATAGTAAAAAATTCTAGTGGCAAGAAATTACGTTATCCATCTGATAAAGTTCATGAAATGAAGGAAAGATTTGTTGCTTTGCCAGAGCATTGGTACCCACATATAAATGTGTTAAAACATTGGTCGGATACTTTATGGACTCAAAATTCTTGCGTTATCCCAGCCCTTGAGGCTTGCAATTGGTGGGATTCCGTAGAAACTTATGCAATATTAGGAATTGCATTAGCTGTTGATTTTTACGATGCAGATTTTAATAATCTGTATAAAAAGGTAAAACAAATTCTAAAAAAACAAGCCATAAATCGGAAAATTAATTTGCCTACTTTTATATTTCCATCAGAGAAAAATGAAATAATTAAATGTCCTGTATGTCGATTAAATATCTCTCAAAATTTAGAAAGGTTTAGAAAATTCGAAAGGGGTACGACTTGGCAACCCGCTTGGCGTTCTTCGAAAAAAGGAGAAGGTGACGATTCAAGTATCCAGATAATGCATGTAAATCCATTGATAGAAAAGGAAACCAAACATAACGCAAGCAATGTTCGGTATGGACATAGATGGTGTAATGTTGCGATGACAGACCATTCTCTAGAAGACGCTTTGGATTTTATGAAGTTTATAATCAAAGCTCACAACAGGCGTAAGTAATTTTCCTATGCAAAAAACAAATTTATTTGAACAATATGAACGGAATAAGCCCAAAAGAGTAATTAGAATTGCTGATTTAAAACCGATCAACAATCTGAAGTTAATTTTTAGAGAAATTAGAGATTATTTTGCCGGCAATGTCACGGGTATTACAAGAGATGAAAAAATCGCTCAGAACGTAATGCGTCTTTTGTTTTGTAAAATCTATGATGAGAAAAATAGCAAAGCTATAACTGAATTTTCTAATCGTCCTAATGATGACTATAATAAATTTCAATCAAGAATTGACAATCTGTTTGAGAAAGTAAAAACAAATTATTCTGATATTTTTGAAAAAAATGAAAAGATAGAGATAAAACCAGAAGAGCTTTCATTTATTGTATCCAAATTAGAAGATTACTCAGTCTTAAATGCTAATAGAGATGTAATCGGAGATGCATTTGAGGAATTAATTAGTACTTCTTTTAGGGGTGGCGAGGGTCAATTTTTTACACCTCGAAATGTAGTACAAATGATGATTGATGTTTTACAACCAAACGAGGGTGAAAGTATAATTGATCCGGCATGCGGAAGTGGCGGATTCTTGACTTATACTATTAGGTATTTGTCATCAAACAATAAAAAGGCTTCTCTTATAGCAGGAATTGATAAAGATGCATTTCTAGCAAAAATCGCCAGAATTTATTTATCTTTAATCGGAAATGGTGAATATCATATACATTGTGAAAACAGTTTAGAAATACCATCAAAGTGGAATAAGGAAACACAAAATAATATAAAACTGGGCGGTTTCGATGTCGTTTTAACAAATCCACCCTTTGGTTCTAAAATTCCTGTTGTCGGGGAAGAATTATTAGAGCAATATAAACTTGGGCATAAATGGGCAAAAGGAGAAAAATGGATAATTACTGGTAAATTATTTGATAAACAGCCACCTCAAATATTATTCATTGAGAGATGTTTACAATTGCTTCGAGAAGGCGGTCGTTTGGGTATCGTTTTGCCGGAAGGAATTTTTGGCAATCCTTCAGATAAATACATTTGGGAATACCTTTCTAGCGTAGCTTCAGTCACTGGAGTTGTAAGTCTATCTCAAGAAACTTTTCAACCAAGCACACACACTAAAACTAGCGTTTTATTTTTAAAGAAAATTACCAAAAAACCGAACTCAATATTTATGGCCATAGCAAATAATGTTGGCCACAATAAAAACGGGAAAGCTATTTATAAAACAAATAGAAATATGGATAAAATTTTAGATGATGATTTACCAGTTATTGCTAATAATTTTATTGCCTATAATAATAAAACAAAAAAGATTAAAAATCATTTGGGTTTTTCTGTCCCATATCAAGACTTAAACGATCATATTTTTATTCCTGAATATTATAATCCAGAAATTTGCAGGGAGCTTGAGACACTAAAAAATAGTGGTAGACATTCGCTTATTTCAATAGGCGACCTAATTGACAAGGGAATTTTACAAATTAGAAGAGGGAACGAAATCGGTTCGCAGTTTTATGGCACTGGGAAAATCCCATTCGTTAGAACAAGCGATATTGTTAATTGGGAAATAAAATTTGATCCAATTAAAGCTGTTTCCGAAGAAATA
>DAOVIY010000034.1 GCA_030673525.1 bacterium
AAGTTTAGCCCTTAAAACAGTTAGGGCTTTTTCTTTGTTCTTAAACTGCGATCTCCCTTCCTGGCAACCAACAACTATCCCAGTAGGCTTATGGCGTACCCTTACAGCTGTTTCCACCTTTTGAACATTTTGACCGCCTGGGCCTGAAGAACGAAAAGTCTCAATTTCTAAATCGTTTTCTTCCAATGGAAGTTCTTGAGCTTCAATAACTGGCAAAACCTCCACTAAAGCAAAAGAGGTGTGACGAAGTTTAGCAGAAGAAAAGGGAGAAATTCTTACCAAACGATGTACGCCATTCTCGTTTTTTAAAATTCTATAAACATTATCTCCATCTATCTCTGCAACAGCATTTTTAATACCACCATATTCATTTTCTTTCTTGTCTAATAATGAAAATTTCCAATTTTTCTTTTCTGAATATTTCCGATACATTTTTAAAAGCATCAATGCCCAATCTTCGGCATCTTGACCGCCAGCGCCAGCATATACAGAAAGAGTTATATTATTTCCTTTAGGCATCCTGAGAATCTTACCAAATTTAGGCCTGAAAAACAACTTATCTCATTTATCTCCGTTATTAGTAATCAAAGGAACAAAGGTAAATCCTTGAAAACGCTTAATATCAAAATCATTTTCCCCTTTTTTTATCCAAAGTTGTACTTCTCCATCAAAAGGAGTAACTATTCTTCCACCTATTTTTAGTTGTTTTAGCCAATCTTTAGGAACTTCACTTACTGTAGCTGAGCAAAGAATTTTATCAAAAGGAGATTTTTTTTCATAACCCTGAGAACCATCTCTGCAAATAAACTCTACCACGCCTTTTTTTATAAAATTATATTTACTTACATTTTTTTCTCCAAATTCTTTTAATTCAGATATTCTCTCTATAGCAACCACCCTTCCTTTCTTTGATTTTTGACTCACAATATAAGCCAAAAGAGCACTTGTCCATCCAGAACCAGCGCCAATATCCAAAATCTTTTCTCCTGCTTGTGGCTCAAGAAGCTCTAATATAAAAGCCACTGTAAGAGGTTGTGAAATCGTCTGTCCAAAACCAATAGGTAGAGGAATATTTGAATAAGTTTCTCCTTGGTATTCTGAAACTACAAAATCCTTTCTATCAATAGCAGAAAACGCCTCTATAATATGCGAGGATTTTAAATAACCTAAATCAATAATTTCCTGAATGAGATTTTCTTTAGCTAACATTATGAATAATCTTTATAAGTTTTACTAATTATATCATAAAATAGCACACTAAAATTAGAAATTTTAAAACCCCTTACTACTTAAAGCAAGGGGCTTTTCTAGTATTATTAAGTATTGCGAAAAAAGGTGACCTAAAAATCTATGAAACCATTATAGAACAATTTACATTGGAATTAAGCCTGTACATCTCCAGTTAATCTCTGCTGTTTTTGTTTCCACATTAATCACGCAAGCAGGATTACATCCTTCTTTTTCTATATCTAAATTTATCCACCAAGTTCCAGTAACTTCATTGCATATATAAGTATCTTTGAGCCTATCGCCACATTCACCTAGAAACGCAATATCTTTAGCTTCTGATAAGCTAAGTTTTATATCTGTGTCTTTTTTCTGACAAAATTCTTCAGGAAAAATTGTTGTCGTAGTTAATCCAATTGTCGTTGTAGTAACAGAAGGAATATTTATTGTTATAATTCCTTTTTTCATTAAATAACCACCAAAAACCAACAATGCTAATATTATAAAGAAAATTGAAGTGGATCCTTTTTTATTCATATTTTTATTTTATATATTTGTTTTTATTTTACTATATTTTTAATTAAAGCGAAAGTAGGAATTAATAGACAATGTTAGAAGCTATTATTCAATTATTCTTGAAGTTTCTATATTATTTCATATCATCAATAAAAAGCTCGTAATACGATACTATCGTAACAGCATACAACATTACCCAGAAAAAAAGCTCTTCAAGGGGAAAAACCACACTAAAAACAGAAACTGTCCCGATATATTCACCTGGAAAACTCCAAGCACCAGTTTTTAATGCAATAATTTCGGCTACAAACCAAACGACAGAAAAGAAAACCCCTGTGATTAAAAATTTTGGAATAAGCTTTGGTTTACGAATGCTCATAAAAATCGGAAGAATTATAGCAACAGATCCTCCCGCTAGATATGCGTACGAAACTTTGAGGCTTTCTGGACCAACAAATAAGAAAATTAATATAATCGCTACAGTTGCCAAAATAGAAGGAACAAGAGCCCAAATAAGATTTTTTGATACCTTCCTATTTTTTTCATCATCTATAAAATGCTCATAGCACACTACTATAAAAAGGGTCATTAGCAAAAATCCTATTACATCATCAACTGGTAAAATCCCAAAAATTCTCCAGGGAATTACTAAACGCTCAACAAACCAAGCTTTGCTTACTGATTGTATAAAATCAAATACGAAACCGAACAACCCTCCAAAAATAATAACCGCCCAAAAGATTTTTTTAATATTTTTCTTTCTTCGAATCATTAAATAAAATACTATTGGAAGAATTCCTAATAAAGCCCCAAAAAGTGGTTTAAGATTGAAGTGTAACCATAAAGTTGTTCCAATAATGAATAATCCTAAAATAATACAAAAATCAATTTTTTTCATATAATTTTTCATATAATTCATTATATCATAATATATTTGCATATTAGAAAATAAAAAAGGGGCGGATCGTCCGCCCCTTTTGTTCATCTATTTATCATTATTTTCTATATCATCATTGAGATTAACTAGGGGTAGATTTTTGTAAGTCAATTTGATATAGGATTTCAACTGCTCTTAAACCGGTTTTTATACACCTCATTTCAGCCCTGATTAAGTCCTTAACTGAAACAGTCTTTCCTCCACCTCTATCAGCGTAAACCGCACAAACCCCACCTGCTCTCAAAGGATAATTAGAGATCTTTGCTAATATAAAATAGGCAGCCATCTCCATCTCAAAATTTTTTACTCCTTTTTGTCTCAAATCTCTTACTAAATTTGGATTTTGAACAGGAAATCCGGGAATTTTTCGACCCTGACCCGCATAAAAATCAGAAGTTGTGCAAGTTATTCCTGTATGATATTTATATCCAAGTTCTTTTACTGCTTTTTTTAGAACTTCTAGCACTTCCGGAGAAGATATAGCTTCTATGTCTGAAGAGGCATAATTTAAAGTGGTATCCTCATATCTCAAAGCCCTTTCTGTAATAACTAAATCACCCAGTTTAATATTATCTTGGATTGCCCCACAGCTACCCAACCGGATATAGGTTGCATTATTTACACATTGAGCAGATTCTATAACCGCAATAGCCGCATTATCTGTTCCTATCCCTGTCGCCATAACAGACAAAGGAATATTTCTGTATTTTCCCGTGAATGTTATAAATTCACGATGCCTTCTCTCTATATTAACTTCATCAAATAAAGCAGCAATCTTTTCTGCTCTTTCAGGATCACCACAAGTAAGAATATATCGGGCTAAATCTCCTTGACCACAATTTATATGATAATACCTTCCTTCTTCGTTCATGGGTAATTCACTACTTCGTGATTTCATTTTGTCCCACTTTTTTTGATTTTTTTTATTATTAATTTTCTCTTTCATATTTTATTCTATCAAAATTCGTTTCCTTAGTAACTTGCAAATATTATAAAGAGAATTGAAGTTAATCCTCTTTTATTCATATATTTATATATATATTAATTGAGGCGGGGACGCCAGGATTCGAACCTGGAACAAAGGTTTTGGAGACCCTCATGATACCATTTCACCACGTCCCCACTTTTTCAAAAACAACTTGATTACTTTTTCGTTTCTTTATGAAGTGTGTGTTTTTTACACCAAGAACAATATTTTTTCAATTCTAATTTACGCTCAACAGTTTTTTTGTTCCTGCGCGTATAATAATTAATATGTTTACACTCTGCGCACTGTAATCTTACTATAAATTCTTTTTTCATAAAAATCAACAAATTACGAATTTAATACGAATATACGAATTTTAAAGTTTTTGAGCCGATGGAGGGAATTGAACCCACGACCCCTTTCTTACCAAGAAAGTGCTCTACCACTGAGCTACATCGGCTGTATTTGTGGGCGCGGTAGGACTCGAACCTACGTAGGCCTAAGGCCGCGAGATTTACAGTCTCGTGCAATTGCCGCTATGCGACGCGCCCATAATGAGCCGAGGAGAGGATTTGAACCCCCAACCTACGGTTTACAAAACCGTTGCTCTACCATTGAGCTACCTCGGCTTTTTGTTATCTTCCGCCCTTCTTTTCGTATAATTCCATTAATAAGCCCTGAACTACATTATCTTCTTTATCTATCCTATAAGCCTGAAGCAAAGTCCAACGAGCAGAAGAAAAATCTTCTTGCCAGAGATAAATACGAGCTAGGTTTTTAAAAGTGGCAATATCATCTGGATCACCTTCAATCTTTTTCAATAACTTTTCTTCTTCATCCTTTGTGTTTAAGATATGTGAGGTATCTGTATCGCTTTCTGTTAATTTTCCTTTGTCAAAAGATTTAATGATGCCATGCTCTCTATTTTTCACATCATCATGATTTTTCCTTTTTCTAATACTTGCTAAATTTTTAAAAATCGTTCCATCAATTCTTAAAATTATTATTCGTGAACGAACTAAAGTTTTTTCTATAAAAAGAAAAAACTGATTATGGGCTTTTTGATAATTCCCTTTATTAAAAATCCTGTGAAATCTTTTTAAAAACCTCCCTTTTCCATTTGCTATTTCCATCTCTGCTGATTCTTCTGTTTCTTCTACAATGTTCTCGCTTTTTTCACTTTTTTGATCTTTAAATATCAAAATCAGACCAACTATACCTAAAATAATCAAAAGGGGCGGAAGAATATTAAACATATTAAATTTTGAAACGAATAAAGCGACCAACCTCTATATTCTCACCAAATTTGGCAACAGCTTCTTGAATTAATTGATCAATGTTTTTAGTTTCGTCTTTAATAAAAATTTGTTTATTTAAGCAAACTTCTTGAAATTCCTTTTCAAGCTTACCATCAACTATCTTTTTTATAATTTCCGGGGGTTTATTGCTTTTTTTAGATTCTTCCATATATTCCTTTTTCTTTTCTTTCATTATTTTTTCAGGAATTTCTTTAGAAGAAACGTATTGTGGATTTAAAGCTGCTATGTGCATTGCTAAATCATAAGCTAGTTTTTTAAAATCAGGATTCTTAGCCACAAAACTAGTTTCACAACGCAACTCTACTAAAGCACCTAATTGATTATTTGCATGGATATATACTTCTATTATCCCGGATTTTGTGTCATTATCCTGTTTTTTCTCAGCTCGTAATTGCCCTTTTTTCTTTAATATTTTACTTGCTTTAGAAATATCTCCTTTTGCTTCTTCCAAGGCTTTTTTACACTCCATTACGGGAGCAAAAGTTTGTTTTCTTAATTTTTGAACATCATCAATAGATATCATAAATATTAATTCTTAATTTTCTTTACCTGCTTTATGGCTTGATCGACTTGATCTAAGATGTAATCAATAGAGGATTTTGCACTATCATTAGCAGGAATCGGATAATTTATAGAAGTTGGATCATCATCAGTATCTAATATTGCCACAATTGGAATCTTTATTATGCGTGCTTCTTTTGCTGCAGTATCATGAATCTTAGGATCTACAATAAATAAAACATCAGGTAACTTAGACGTATCTTTTAAACCGACAAATTGCTCTTCCAATTTAGCCATCTCCTCCTCTAGTTCCCTTCTCTCGTGTTTGGTATATTTTTGCCATTCACCAGATTTCTTTTTTTCTTCCAATTCTTTCAAATATTTAATCCTCTCATTGAATGTTTTAAAATTTGTTAAAGTTCCACCTAACCAACGATTAGTAACATAAGGAAAATCATATTTTTTTGCTAATTCCTCAATCCCATTTTTTGCCCCTGGTATAGTTCCGACAAAAAGAATTGTATCGCCTTTTTCAATTATTTCCTTAATAAAATTCAAAGCCGCTTCTAATGCTTTTGCTGTTTCATCTAAATTAATGAAAGATAACTCTGTACTAGATTTAAGAGTAAAATATGCGGCCTTAGGATGATTGCGGGTCTTCTTATGACCATAATGCAATCCCGCTTTTTCCATTTCAACTTCTTGAATTGACGGTTGTTTTTCTTCTGTCATATTATTTATTGTGTTTTTCTAATTTACCATAAAAGATAGTAAGAATCAAGAAGTTTGAAAAAACACTATAGCTGAAAAACCGTAATGTTACAACGAAACTTGTCCTCAGATGTGAGAATGTTGATTATATTATCACATTGTATAAACTAAAGTCAATTTCCACTGCACACGCTATATTTTTATTGCTTTTTTAAGCTTTTTTTGCTACAATTTCCTTATTCCTTATGATATAAATTTATGAAAAAAGATATCCATCCAAAATACAAT
>DAOVIY010000036.1 GCA_030673525.1 bacterium
AGAAATTGCTTTAGTTAGTTTTGTTTTTGATAAATTGAGTAAAAAAGGATTTATTCCAATAATTCCTCCTGTTTTAATAAAGCCGCGTCCTTTTTGGGGAATGGGTTATTTGGATAGAGGAGCAGAAGAAGTTTATTATTTACCAAAAGATGAGCTTTATTTGGTTGGGACAGCAGAACAAATGATTGGACCAATGCACATGGACGAAGTTTTTAAAGAAGAAGATTTGCCTTGCAGATACGCAGCTTTTTCTTCTTGTTTTAGAAGAGAGGCTGGTTCTTATGGTAAAGATACAAAAGGTATTTTACGGGTTCATCAGTTTGATAAAATTGAAATGTTTATCTTTTCCAAACCTGAGGATTCAGCAAAAGAGCACGATTTTCTTCTTTCTATTGAAGAGGAAATAATGAAGGATTTGAAGATTCCTTATCAAGTATTACAAATTTGTTCAGGCGACTTGGGAGATCCTGCCGTTGCTAAATACGATATAGAAGCATGGCTTCCAGGGCAGAATAATGGCGATGGTCAATATCGTGAAACGCATTCTACTTCAAATTGCACTGATTTTCAGGCTAGACGGTTGAATATTAAGTTTAAAAATAATACAACAGATAAAAACGAATTAGTTCATACTTTAAATGGTACTGCTTCGGCTATGGGAAGAATGATTATAGCAATTATTGAGAATTATCAAACAAAAGATGGAAAGATAAAAGTTCCTAAAGTTCTTTGGCGCCACACAAATGGAATAAAAGTTATTTCTTAATAATAAATTTATGAGAAGAAATCACCGCGTTTCAAGAATCTACTGGTTAAGAATTAAGATATTTTTTATTATTCTTTTTACCATTTCCTTTTTTAGCCTTGTTTATTGGTTTATTTTTCTTTCTCCATACTTTCAAATTAGGGAGATAATCATTAAGGGATTTAATCAGTCATTTTCCAAAAGAATCGAATTAATTTTAAAACAAAACAATCAACATTTTACGCCTTTTTTGATTTATGAGATTTTTCCGCAATATCTTGAAAATAACAAAAGCTACGCGACCTTTTTTTCCTCTGATTTAGAAAGTTTTCTTTTAAAGCAATATCCAAAAATAGAAAAAATAGATATAAGACCGGATATTAGAAAAGCGACTTTGGCTGTTAATATTCAACAAAGAACAATCGATTTTTTGTGGTGTATTAAGGATGATGGTTGTTACTATATGGATAAAAATGGAGTAATTTTTGAAAAAGCTTTGGAAACACAAGGATCGTTTATTAAGCAAATAGTATTTGTTAAAGATGAGGAGAAGTTATTGGGTGATAATGTTATTTCTCAAAATAAATTAGAAAAGATTGATAAAATATTTATTCTTACCGAGGATAAAGAAAGTCCAATCTCAATTGATTTTTTGGAAATCAAAGAAGAAAATTTTTCAAGCATAAAGATAGTTGTTAATGAGGGTTTTTATATTCTTTATAGATTAACCGATGATTTTTCAGAAGTGCTTAAGATAGTAACAGAAATAAAAAAGCAAAAGCTGCAGGATGATTTTAGTAATTTAGAATACATAGATTGTCGATACCTTCCAAAAGTTTATCTTCAAACGCAGTGAGAAAACGCAGTGAAATTATCCAGTTATTTTGTTATAATATATTCAATGGAAAAAACAGAAATAGATTTAATTAAGGAGCGAATACGGGTTAAAAAAGAGCAATTAACTCGACAAGAGTTATCTATTCCCGAGGAAAAAGAATTAGTTGCTGAAACTATTGAAGAAAGAATAGAAGATTCTTTAAAAGAAATGCCTCCTGGTATGGATGTTGTAAAGCCTGATACAGGAATGAAGGTGCCTTTTCCTTCTCAAATTGTTTCTCAGACTGATGAATCTTCTGATTCGATTATAGAAGAGGCCAATATTAAGCTTTCTGAGCTTATAGATATAGCAGTAGAAGAAAGTATTCCGAAAGCTGTTAGCACTGCCTTAAAAAGCGGTAATGCTTTTTTAATTGATAAATTACGTGATTCTTTGGTAGATAAATATTATCAAGTATTAAAAGATAAAAAATTAATTTAAAAATGTTTTTGTTGTGGATATTATTTGTTTTAGTTTTATCAATTTTCTTGTTCTTCTTTATTAGAAAAAGATTTTTTCATTTGGAGATTAAAAAAAGTTTAAATTATCAATTATTTTTAATAACGATTCCACGAGATTTTCCTCTTCCAGCTGCTGGTGCAGAACAGAAAGAACAAAAGACTTTTGTTGATTTTGTTTCTGTTTTTGAACAAGCGTTAGAAAGCTTAAGTAAATATAAAAAAGAATTTATTTTTGAAATTGCAGTTCATAATAGTTCCCAAGAAATTTGTTTTTACGTGGCTTGTTTGAAAAAAGACATGCAATTTTTTGAAAAAACTCTTTCGTCTTTATTTCCTTACGCAAAAATTGAACCAGTAGATGACTATACAATCTTTTCTCCTGAGGGGAAGGTTGTTGGATCAGATTTTGTTTTGAAAGAACCATTTGTTTTACCCATTAAAACTTTTAAGTTTTTTGATCAGGATCCATTATCAACTGTTGTTAATGCCTTTACTAAAATAATTCCACAGGGCGAAGGAGCGGCTTTTCAGATAGCAATAAAACCAGATACTATTGGAATGAAAAAGAAATTTACTGGCATCAAAAAGGCTCTTTTAGAGGGTAAAAGTTTGAATCAGGCAATATTAAAAACTTCTTCATTAATAAAAGAGTCATTAAAAAAGGAATCATCCGAAGAACAAAAACCCAAATCCGTTGATGAAAATCTCATTAAATTAGTTGATGAAAAATCACAATATCCACTTTTCTTTCTTAATGCTCGTTTGTTGGCGTCAGCACCTACTAAAGAACGCGCTGAAGAACTATTATCCCATTTAGAGGCTTCGTTTAGTTCTCTTTCTAATCCTACTGGTAATAGTTTGGCATTTAGAAAAATGAAGACGAAACGAGGATTAAAGCAATTAGTTTATGATTTTTCTTTCCGGTTTTTTAGGAGAAAAAAAGCGGTTTTGTTGAATTCTTTAGAAATTGCTACTTTATTTCATTTTCCGCATCCTTTTTTGGAAAATTCCCGTTTAAAATGGTTAAGTGCCCGCAGTGCCCCAGTACCTTTGAATTTATCAAAAGAGGGGACAGTTTTAGGAAAAAATATTTTTCAGAGAGAAGAAAAAGAAGTTAAGATTTTAGATGAAGACAGACAACGTCATATTTACATAATAGGTCAAACAGGAACAGGTAAAACTTCTTTAATGAGTAATATGTTTATTCAGGATATTGCTGCTGGAAAGGGTGTTTGTTTTATTGATCCCCACGGTGATACTGCTGAGTATTTAATGGGGTTGATACCAGAATCCAGGCATGAAGATGTTATATATTTTAATCCCGGGGATTTTGAAAGATCATTTGGTTTGAATATGCTTGAATGGGACAAGCAATATCCTTTTCAAAAATCTTTTGTGACCAATGAACTTCTTGAGATTTTAGATAAACTCTATGATTTGAAAACAGTAGGGGGTCCTGTTTTTGAACAGTATTTTCGTAATGCATTGCTTCTTTTACTTGATGATACTGAACAAATTCATACTTTGAATGATGTTCCGCGTATTCTAATAAATCCTGATTTCCGTAAATCATTATTAGAAAAAACATCAAATCCAATGGTAAAGGAATTCTGGGAAAAAGAAGCAGAAAAAGCTGGCGGTGAATTGGCTTTGGCTAATGTTGCACCTTATATCAATTCCAAACTTAATCCTTTTTTGGCTAATGATTTAGTCAGGCCTATTATTAGCCAGAAGAAATCATCCATTGATTTCCGAAAAGTTATGGATGAACAAAAGATTTTAATTATTAATCTTTCCAAAGGATTATTAGGTGATATAAACAGTTATCTTTTAGGAATGATAATTGTAGGAAAATTAATGATGGCATCATTTTCCCGTGTTGATATTCCAGAGGAACAGAGGAAAGATTTTTATCTTTATATTGATGAGTTTCAGAATATTACTACTGATTCTATTTCCACTATTTTTTCAGAAGCTAGAAAATATCGCCTTAACCTAACGGTTGCTAATCAGTTTCTATCCCAATTAAAAGAACCGATTCTTAAATCTGTTTTTGGTAATGTGGGTACGATTATTTCTTTTCGGATAGGAAATGAAGATTCTGAATTTTTGGCTAAATATTTTGCTCCAGTTTTCAGCGCTTATGATTTGATTAATCTTGATAATTTCAATGCTTATATCAAATTAACGATTCAAGGTCAGGTTTCGCGGGCATTTAATATAGAAATAAATAAGCCCATAGATTCTGATACAAAGACATTAGAATCCTTAAAAGAACTTTCTTCTTTCAAATATGCTCGTCCTCGCAATGAAATAGAAGAAGAAATTCGCAAAGGATACCAGTAATTAACGAATGTCATTTAAACTTTTATTTTAATCTGTGTTTTCTATTCAATTTATAAGATTTATTTTAGTTGGACTATCTAATTTTGTTATTGCCTTTGGTATTCTAAATTTATTAATGTTTTCAACAGGCATTACCTCTGGTTTTTATTATTCAATATTTATAGCAATTTCCTTTACTTGTGCCGTTATAAATAGTTATATCTGGAATAAAAGATGGACTTTTAAGAAAGGAAACAAACTTGAAAAAAAAGAATTTTCCAAGTTTCTTACAATTACTTTAATCACCTTTGGTCTTAATATAGTCTTGGCTTCTGTATTGGTAAATATTGTAGGACCAATTGGCGGGATTTCTCCTTATGTTTGGGCTAATATCAGTGCATTAGCTGCTGCTGGCTTTACTACTTTAATTAATTTTTTCGGCTATAAATACTTGGTTTTTTCTAGTCATCCTGAGTATTAACGAAGGATCTCACACACTTTTAAACTACGTTATTTTCTGCTACAATATACAAAATTATGGCTCAACTTGTTTTTTCTCGCAAATATCGTCCCAAGGTTTTTGCTGAAGTAATCAATCAAAAAAATACTATTAAGACTTTGTCCAATGCTATTTTGCAAGGTCAAATTGCTCATGCCTATCTTTTTGCCGGGCCTCGTGGAGTAGGAAAAACGACAGTAGCTCGTTTATTAGCTAAGGCCTTGAATTGCCAAAACCGAAAATCTAATGAATTTGAGCCTTGTAATAAATGTGAGTCCTGCAAAGCGATTCATGCTGGACATTCTTTGGACTTGATAGAGATAGACGCTGCTTCTAATCGTGGGATTGAAGATGTTCGTTCTTTGAGAGAAAATATTAAGTTTCCACCAATTAATTCCAAGTTTAAGATTTTTATAATAGATGAAGCACACCAGATTACTAAAGAAGGTTTTAATGCTTTGTTAAAAACACTAGAAGAACCGCCAGAATATATAATCTTTATTTTAGCAACAACAGAGCCAGATAAATTACTTGCAACTATTCTCTCAAGAGTTCAGCGTTATGATTTTAAAAAATTAAATTTAAATGATACAATTAAACGCCTCATTTATATCTGTAAGCAGGAAAAAATAAAATTTGAAGAAGAAGCATTAAGATTAATAACTCTTTATTCTGAAGGAGATCTACGTGATGCAGAATCATTATTAGGACAAATATCTTTAATAGCTGAGAGGAATATTACCAAGAAAGCTGTGGAGGAATTAGTAGGGGCTATTAATTTTGAAAAGATAAAAAGATTTATTGATTGTTTAGCAAAGAAGAATAAAGAAAAAGCATTGGAATTTATTAGTAAGATTTATGATGAAGGATATGACTTGGAAGTTTTTAACAAAGAAGTATTGAATTATCTGAGAAAGATTTTATTACTTAAAATCTCTCCTACATTAGGGAAACTATTGGAAAAAGACACAACTTCTGAGGAAATGACAACTTTATTTAAACAAGCAGAGTTTTTTGATACACCT
>DAOVIY010000008.1 GCA_030673525.1 bacterium
AAATTGAAAGCGCGCTGTTTTTTCAGGGTGATCAATCTTTTTCTTCGCTAATGGAGATATTTCTAAAGGATGATCAATAATGAAAGTCGGTTCAGTAATCTTCCCGCGTAATTTTTTAAAAATAGTATCTGCTATTTTTTCTTTTGAATCTATTCTATCTACAAGAATATTCAATGATTTTGCTTTCTTTAGCCATTTGTCTTTATTATCACGAAGATTTAATCCTATTTCTTTCTCTAAAAATTCTTCAAAACCAACTCTTTTCCATGTTTTTTTTAAAAAAACTTTTGCATTAGGAATATCTTTTTTAAATTTCTTCGCCAAAAATTTAAATAATTCTTCAATTAATTTCATTAAATCTTCTCTGGTTTTGTAAGCGCTATATAATTCCAACATAGTAAACTCAGGATTATGTTCTCTATCCATGCCCTCATTTCTAAAACACTTTCCAATCTCATAGATATTTTCAAATCCACCGACAATGAGACGTTTTAAATAAAGTTCTGGCGCTATTCTTAAATAGATTTTCATTTTTAAAGTTTTCAAACGTGTAATAAAAGGGTTGGCAAATGCGCCACCATATAAAGGCTGTAAAATTGGTGTTTCTACTTCTTGATATTCCTTTTTGTTCAAAAATTCCCTTATTGAAGAAATAATTTGACTACGAAGAATAAATTTTTTCTTCACTTCCTCATTTGCTAATAAATCAAGATAACGCCTGCGAAAACGTTCTTCTGCATCTTCTAATCCGTACCACGCCTGTGGTAACGCCCTTAAACTTTTGGATAATAATTTGAACTTTCTAACTTCTAATGTTTTTTCTCCCCTTTTTGTTTTAAAAAGAATACCTTGCGCTTCTAAAAAATCGCCTAAATCAAAAAAATCCTGAAAGAATTTCATTTTATCCCTACCTATCTTATCTTGTTTAAATAAAAGCTGAATCTTTTCAGTTTGGTCTTTAATATCTACAAAAACGGCGCCACCATGTCCCCTAATTCCCCAAATTCTTCCTGCTAAAATAATACTCTTTTTATTACGGGACCAAATAGAAAAATTATCTAATGCTTTAATAATAGAAAATTGACGATGAGTTTTCTCAGGATAAGGATCAATACCTAATTTTCTCAACTTTTTAATCTTTTTTATTCGTTCTTTTATTAAATCATCCAACATAAATTCAAGATATCTTCAATATCTTATATTTTACCTCACCTTGAGGGGTATTTACAAGTACTATCTCACCTTTTTTATGACCTAAAAACGCTCTGCCTAAAGGTGACTCATTAGAAATCTTACCTTCAATAGGCTTAGCTTCGTGAGACCCAACAATAGTGAATACTTTCTTATTTCTAGATTTGGTTAAACTTTTTACATTGATTGTTGAACCTAATTCTACAACACGATTATTAGAAGCATGACGAATAATAGAAATATTTTTAAGAAACATCTCTAATTGCAAAATTCGCGTCTCTAAAACCGATTGCGCGTCTTTTGCCTCTTGATAGGCTGCGTTCTCTGACAAATCTCCAAGTTCTTTTGCATCCTGAATTATTTCAGCTATTTCCTTTCTTTTTTTAGTTTTTAATTCTTTCAATTCTTGCTTGAGATCTTTATATGCCTGAGGCGTAACATAGTTCTTATTCATATTCTTCATTATTTGTTATTATTTGCTTGTTTATTCTATTATCCCAATACCACTGCAAAACATCTTCAATTATTGGTAAAGTGGCAACTACTTGACTTGGTGGACTTTCTATTAAAACAAAAACAGTAATTTTAGGATCTTCATAAGGAGCATATGCTCCAAAAAGAGCGTGATATTTTTCTTTTCCTTCAGAAATAAATTTAGGAGAACCACTCTTCCCTGCTACCTGAAAAGAAAGATATTTTAATGGTATAGCTGTTCCTGAGTTTATAACTTCTTTCATCCCCTCTTGGACAATTTTTAAATTCTCTTGGGAAACATTTAATTTTGCTAATTCAAAATTCTTTGTTTCTTTTACTAAATGTGGCTGCATTAAAATACCGTCATTAGCAATAGTAGATATATAAGCAGCCATTTGTAATGGTGTCAAGATAACACCACCTT
Source organism: bacterium (assembly GCA_030673525.1). GTDB lineage: Bacteria > Patescibacteriota > Minisyncoccia > UBA6257 > UBA6257 > DAOVIY01. The sequence continues at coordinate 2,090 of DAOVIY010000008.1, forward strand.
CTCCAATTGAAATATTATAAGTATCCCCTAATTTCCAAGATGGATCATCGGGTCGATGTTTTTTTAACCATTGGGCATCAGGCAACACTGATTGAGCCTCTCCAAATAAATCAATCCCCAATCTTTTATCAAGATTAAATGCTAACCAATATTTTTTAATCTTTGCCAAACCCAAACCAGAGATTTCTTCCCATCCACCGCCTACTGCCCAAAAATAAACATTACAGGATACAGCGATTGCTTTTCTCATATCTACCCATCCATGATTCTTCCAATCATTAAAAACATATTTTTGTTGCGGGTCATAAGGACTTGTAATAACAATTTTGCCATCAGTAAATATTTCTCGATCAGGATCAATAATATTTTCCTCTAAAGCAGCTAAAGCCATAAGTGGTTTTATTACAGATCCAGGAGGATAAAGACCACTAATAACACGATTGAAAAGTGGAAAAGAGGAACTTTGAAGATATTGGTTTATTAACTCACGAGGCGAGCCTTTTGTAAAAACATTTGGATCAAAACTTGGCACACTTATTAAAGATAAAATTTCCCCTGTTTTAGTATCTAAAATAATACCGGCAGCGCCTTGAACACCTAATGTTTCAACCCTTTCTTTTAAAGTATTGTAAAATACTATCTGTAAATCTTTATCTATAGTGGTTATAATATCCTCACCTTTTTTAGGCTCAATAGAGCCCAAATCTTTTTGAATATTAAAATTAGCGTCAACCTCGATTATTCTCTTTCCTGCTTTGCCCTGTAAAGTTCTCTCATAATAGGCTTCCAACCCATCTTTGCCAACCACACTGGCTAAAGGATAATCTTTGTATTTTAAAATATCTTCTGGAGAAATCTTACCAATGTATCCCAAAATATGAGCAAGTGCATCTTCAAATGGATAATGTCGACTATAATCGGAAATAACACTAAACCCTGAGTTACTTTTTATTGTTGTTTCAAAACGCCGCACTTCTTCTATATCCAAATTTGATTTAATTAGGATCGGTTGGAAAGAATAAATTGTTTCATAATCCTTGAGCAACACGTCAATTTCTGTTTTTTCAATATTAAAAATGTCAACAATCTTTTTTATAATATCCGCTCTTTCTTGCTCTTTTTTTGGTAAATTTAACGGAACCATTACCAAGCTAAAAGACGGGCTATTAAAAACTAATGGCTCTCCATACCTATCATAAATTATTCCGCGAGGAGCACTAATAATATAATAATGAGTACGATTGTTTTCCGCTCTTCGCTGATAATCTTCTCCTTTAACTACTTGGAGATAAAAAAGCCGCAAAAAAATAATTGAAAAAAGAACCAAGCATACTCCAAAAACTGCCTTTATTAAAAAGGAGGAAATTGGAAACTCTAACCTCTCTAAGTTTTTTTCTCTTGCTTCTTCAGCTTTTTTATCTAAGAGAACTTCCTCAGGATCGAGAAGGTGTTTTTCTCTTTTTATGAAAAAATTTTTCATTTAATTTTATTAAACAAAAAGGATAAAGCTATGTAAAATATTGATGTGATTAGAAATTGTTCAAAAATTATTAAACTAATATACGGAGTTTTAAAAATTAAATTTGTTATTAAAAGACATAAAAAGTATACAATAATTATTGATTCACCAATAATTAATCGTGAAAAAAAATGAGATTTTTCCAAAAATCGAGTTAATAATATGCCTGTACTTAAAGAAATCAAAAGAACAATAAGATTCATTCCCCAAAACAATCCAGAAAGAGTATCAAGGGCGATTGCTGTTAAAAATATTAGAAGAAATAGATAAAGTAATGGAAAATAAAAAAGAACAAAAATTAAAAAAATTAAAGCAATATTTAAAACCGGAGAAAGAAAAAGAACCATTCCAAAATATATTTGAACAAAAATAACAAAAAGAAATAAAAGAAGATTCAAAAAATAACGCTGAATCATGGTGATGAAAAAATAATATCAGTAATAATTAAAACTGAAGATATTTGAGAAAAATTTAATAAAGGCTCTAAAATAAATTCCTTCAAAGAACTCACATCAGAAGATGAGCCGAATTTTTTAACTTTAGCCACTAAAAGGCCTTTAAAAAAATTAGTATTTTCAGATGATGTAATTAAAATATCTCCGATTTTAATATCTGATTCATATGGAACTAATTTTAAACGAAAATTTCCTTTTATATCTTTTTCTGCTATCGCCAATGTAGACGAACGTAAATCTTCTACACTAATTTTCGTTTCGGGACTAAATATTGATTCACCGCGGCAATAATTATTAAAACATTCAATTAATCTCCCAATTAGAATTTTATCTTCCAAAATCACGTTCATCCCCTCTTTCAATCCTGTTTCAGTTCCTTTGTTTATCCAAAAAGAACCAGTTAATCCAGAAGGATCCATTAAAATAATCTTAGCTGACACTAATGACCAACCTGTTTCATCTTTAATTTTTAAAGCATCTTTTAAAAGAATATTCTCTTTCTTAGTTTCCTTAAAATCTTGCAATTGATTAATAAATTTAATATTTTGATATTGAAGTTCTGACAATTGTTTCCTTAAACTATTAAAATGCAAAAGGTCATTTGTCCAATTTTTAAAATTAAAAAGATAATTTCCAATTAATCCCCCTCTTTCCAAGCCATATACTAATTGAGGTTTTAAGATTTTTTCCTGAGAAAAATAGAATCTAAACAACAAAATACTAGTGATTATTAAAATCACTAGTAAAAGCAGGAAATGAAAATTATTTTTTTGTTTCATAGTATCACAAAGGCGGTTTTTCTCTGGTAATCGTAGTTAAAATATCTTTTGACCCCTCTAAATCTTCCAAAATTATTCCAATACCTCTGATTACTGAAGTTATAGGATCATCAATAATTTTTACCGGTAAATCAATGGATTCTTCAATTAATTTATCAATTCCGCGAAGTAAACTTGTTCCTCCTGACAAAATAATACCAGTCTCCATAATATCGCCGATTAATTCTGGTGGAGTAATTTCTACCGTGCTTTTAATCGCATCAATGATTTTAATCAAAGACGGAGTAATAGCTTCTCGAATATCTTCTTCTTTTACCTTAATTTCTTTTGGTAAACCACGGGTAAGATCACGTCCTTTTACTTTCATTTCCTGATTACTACCTAAATCTAAAGCAGAACCTATAAAAATTTTAATCTTTTCAGCGGTTTTCTCTCCGATGGATAATTTAAATCTATCCCTAAAATAATGAATGATATCATCATTTAATTTACTTCCTGCTACGCGTAAACTTTTTGATACAACAATCCCACCCAAAGAAATAACTGCCACTTCTGTTGTTCCACCACCAATATCCACAACAAAAATACCTTGTGATTCTTTAACTGATAATTGGGCGCCCAAAGCAACGGCAATCGGTTCTTCAATCAAATAAACCTCCTTAGCGCCAGCGCTTCTGGCAACATCTTCTACTGCTCGTTTTTCTACCTCGGTACCGCCTGTAGGAACTCCCACTACCAAACGAGGCCAATCTAAAAACTGTCCGAAAAATCCTTTTTTCTTAGATTTATCCAGAAAATAATTAAGCATCTTTTCTGCCACTTCAAAATCAGAAATTACCCCATTATTAAGGGGTTTAATAGCGCTAATATGCGAAGGGGTCTTTCCGATCATTTCTTCTGCTTCATGACCAACAGCTAAAATTTGATTGGTTTTATTGTTCATAGCCACTACTGTCGGTTCATTAATCACGATACCTCTTCCTTTCACATAAATTAAAGTCTTGGAAGTCCCCAAATCAACCCCAATATTACGAAAAAAATTTGCTTTTAAACCTTTTGGCATAATAATAAATAACAATTAGCAGTAAACAATTATCTGAGCCTTTTTAGAGTTATTGCAAATAGTTTACTTTCTTTTAATTATTTTGTCAAAACCACTTAATCTTAATAATTTTACTTTACGATTTTTTCTTTCTCTTAATTCAAACTTGCGATTCTTCATAATTTACCTATTTAAAATAAAAAAATTAATATCTTTAATAGTAATAATAAAAAGAAGAACAATCAATAAAGAAAAACAAATATTATTCACTATAATCTCCGTGCGTTGAGCTATGGGTCTTCGTCTTATTTTCTCTATCATTAAAAATAAAATTCTTCCCCCGTCTACTGCAGGAATAGGCAAAAGATTAAAAATGGCAAAAGCGTAAGAAATAAGCCCTAAAATATACAGACCATATTTCCAGCCCCATTGAAATCCTCTGGTAGTTATTGCCATAATTCCAACAGGTCCTGTAAGTTCTTCTATATTACCATGTTTAAATAAATTAACAAAAACCCTGCCAAGACCAGTAAATGTTTCTTGAGTAATAAATCCCATAAAACGAATAGCCTGCCATGGAGCCTCAAATAAAGAATATTTTAAAATTCCATCATCAGTAAGGATTACCCCTAAATAACCCTTCCCTTCTGGAGGAGATTCCCTTGGTATAATTCCTATTTTTATGTTTTCTACGCCTCTTTTAATAATCAACTGAATTTCTTGACCTTGAAATTCTTTTGTCATATTCTGCACATTTTCAATAGTCTCCACATTATAATAGTCTAAATGCTCAATTCCTAAAATAACATCACCAGATTCTAATCCAGCTAAGAATGCCGGGGAATCTTTTTCTATTTCCCTTATGGTTATCATCGAAGGAACATCTTGTTTATAGCTCTTAGGCAAAGCAAAGGTTGGCATTCCAACAGAAAAAAGAATCGTAAAAAGCAAAAAAGCTATCAAAATGTTATTTATCACTCCTGCTAAAAGTATCAGCGATCTCTTGCTTAAACTTTTTGATGAAAAACTATCAGGGCCATTATGCTCTAAAATCCTCACAAATCCGCCAAATGGAATAGCGTTAATGGAATAAACCACATCATTCTTTTTAAAACTAAAAATTCGTGGAGGATAACCAAGGCCAAACTCTTCTATTTTAACGCCAGAACGTCTTGCCAATAAAAAATGCCCCACTTCATGTAATATGATTATGGCACTTAAACTAAACAAACTAATAAAAAAATAAAACATTAGTAATTAATTTTATACGCAATACAGAATTACGAATTGAGAATTTCGTCTGTTTTTTGTTTTTCTTGACTATCTAAGGTTTCATTAGTCTCTTCAACAATTTTTTCTATTTCTTCTTTCAAACGAAACTTTTCATCCTCTGATATTTCTTTTTTATCAAATCCTTCCTTAATCTCCCCAAGCAATTTATCCCTTATCTCCCTTAATTTAATACGGAACTCTTCTTTTTTTGCACTAATAAGCTTCAATAATTCATTTTTTCTTTCTTTACCTAAAGGCGGCAAAAATAACTTTATCTCTTTTCCTTCTTGAGACGGCGTAAGTCCTAAGCTTGAAGTTTCTAATGCTTTTTTAACGGAAGTCATTAATCCTTCGTCCCAAGGTTCAATAATAATAATATTAGGAAGTTTAATGGATACTGAAGCAATGTACTTTAATGGGGATAATGAACCATAGCAATCAACTTTAATATCATCCACTAAAGCAGTAGTTGGACGGGCAGTGCGAAAACACAAAATTTCGTTAAAAAAATCATCTGATAATTTCTTGGTTTGTTCTCTAAATCTTTCTATAAACATTGTTACAATTGAAGAAAAATATTCTCCATTAAAAGTTGCTTATTAATATTGGTATCTGTTATTAAATAAATAGCTTTTAAAATATTGTCCATTAATTTTATTTTCTTCTCAGGTGTTATATTTAATTCTTTTAAATACTTATCAGACTTCAATACCCTTAGCCATTCTTCCAAAGTGCTCCTTAATCTTCCGTTATTTTCCGTTATTTTTTGGAAATAAACCGATTGTTTGGCAAAATTCTGATTAAGAATCTCTATTAAATCTTTTCTTTTTTGATCTAATCCTTTTTTATAATCTTTATCTAATAAATTTATAGCTTTTCCAATTTTTCCATCAGCTCTTTCTGTAATTTCTTCTGCTTCAGTTAAGGATAAAGAATAATGTTTTTGTAAAAAATCAACAATCTTTTTATTTGCCGCCATTGTAAATCTTAAAGGTAAAACCCTAGATCGTATTGTTTCCAAAAGCCTCTTTGGGGCATTTGAAACCAAAATAATAATATTATTATCTCGTGGCTCTTCTAATGTTTTTAAAAGAGCATTTTGGCAATCTTCGGTCATTTTATCAGCCTCGTTGATAATAAGAATTTTCAAAGAAGAAATTTGTGGATGATAAAATAAGAATTTTAAACCATCGCGAATCTGCTCTATCTTTACACTATTCTCTTCAGGCTCAATCACCATTAAATCCGGATGATATCCTTTTTTAATCATTGTGCAACTGCTACATTTTTCGCATCTTCCCCAACCATTCCTATCATGACAAAGCAATGTTTTACTAAATACTTCAGCAGTTGTCATTTTCCCAACTGACTCTTCCCCCCAAAAAAGAAGATTCTGAACCAATCTTTTATCAGAATCAAAAAATCTTTCTAAAAAAGTTGTCGCCCCATCATTCCTAAAAAAAACCATAACAATTAATCTTTAATTCCCAATTTTAAATTTTTAATCAATCCTCCGAACCTTATCGATAAGTAGTAATACTTTTTTTGTAAAGATCTAAATTATCCAAAATAACCCCTGTGCCTTTAGCCACAGAATAAAGAGGCTCATCAGCAGTATAGCTTGGTACGCCTGTTATTTTTGTAATTAATTCATTAATATTATTTAATAATGCTCCACCACCAGCTATAATCATTCCCCTTTCCATAATATCAGCAGCTAGCTCTGGCGGGGTTTCTGATAAAACAGATTTTATAGCTTGAATTATTTCTTTCAAGGGGCTATCTATTGCCTCGGCAATTTCATTGGAATTAATTATAATATTCTTTGGTAACCCTTCTGTTAAATCTAATCCCCTAATTTCTAACTCGTTTTTATTTTTTGTGGCTAAAGCTGATCCAATTTTAATTTTTATTTCTTCTGCTGTTCTTTCTCCGATCGCTAAATTATATTTTTTCTTTATATAATCAGTAATAGCTTCATCCATTTTATTCCCAGCTACTCTTACTGATGACCAAGCTACTATACCGCCCAAAGAAATCACTGCAACTTCTGTAGTACCTCCTCCAATATTTACTAACATATTACCTCCTGCAGAATTTATCGGAACTCCTGTTCCTAAAGCCGCTAAAATAGGTTCTCTGGCAACATACGCTTCTTTGGCGCCAGCTTGCCTTGCCGCCCCAATAACAGCTCGCCTTTCTGTGGATGTAATACCTACTGGAACAGAAATAATAAGATCCGGCTTAAACAATTTCCAAGGTCCTATAACTTTATTTATAAAATATTTTAACATCGCCGCTGTAACCTGATAATCAGCAATTACTCCATCTTTCAATGGTTTATATGTTTTAATAACCTCTGGTGTTCTTCCTAACATTTCACGGGCCTCTGCACCTATGGCTAATATTTTATTATTATCAACAGCAATAGCCACCACTGATGGCTCATTTATTACTATTCCTTTGTGTGGAATAAATACCAAAGTATTTGCTGTTCCCAAATCTATTCCTATTTTACGAATAACCATATTATTAAATTATTGTTCTATTCTTTTAATATTGGCTCCTAATTTTTTAAATCTTTCATCAATCCTTTCATATCCTCTATCTATCTGATAAGCATTTTTAATTACTGTTTTTCCTTTGGCTAAAAGCGCGGCTATAACTAAACTGATACCTGATCTGATATCCAAAGAATTAATATCCTGCGCATATAATGGAGTTGGTCCGGTAATCAATGCTCTGTGTGGATCTGCTATAATAGCATTTGCGCCCATTTTAATCAACTCGTCAATATATTTTAACCTGCCATCAAACATTGTATCAAATATCAAACTTGTGCCATTAACCTGAGTTGCCAAAACTCCAAAAGGAGACTGCAAGTCTGTAGGAATGCCAGGATATGGTTGTGTTTGAATCTTTATGCCACTTAAGCTAAATGAAGGAAATATTAATATATCAAAATATAATCCCCTGTTAGAACGTATGTTTATCTTTACTCCAATCTCCTCTAATTTTTTAATTACTAAATCCAAGTGGTCTAAGCGAACATTTTTAATTAAAATCTTACTGCGTAGAGCAGCTGCTAAAATCATAAATGTTCCTGCTTCAATTGGGTCTGGGATAATTTTATGCGAAGCACCTGAAAGTTTCTTTTTTCCCATTATTTCATAAACATGCGGAGAAATAACTTTAATTTTAGCGCCCATTTTTCTCAAAAAAACAACCAGATCTTCAACATGAGGCTCTAATGCTCCAACCTTTAATATAGTTTTTCCAGGTGTTAAAGATGCTAACATTAATATATTCTCAGTGGCAGTAACACTAAATTCTTTTAAAATAACTTCGCCGTTATGAATATTTGCGCCATTATAATAATAAAATGTTGATGTTTTTCTTACCTTCACTCCTAACTGCGAAAGAGCGTCCAAATGAGCGTCAATAGAACGGACTCCAATCAAACAACCTCCTGGTTGAGCTAATTTAAATCTTTTAAAACGATGCAATAAAGAAGGAATTAAAAGAACAGAAGCCCTTAGTTTTTTTACTAAAGATTGATCAATTTTCTTTAAATTTAAATTTTTCGGATTAATTCTTACCTTTCTTTTTCCTATCCACTCCACTTTTCCTCCAAAGCTTTCAATAATTTCCAAAAGCCTTTTCACATCCTCAATTAATGGAATATTATCAATTACAGAAGGCTCTTTTGTTAAAAGAGTAGCTGCTAAAATAGGCATAGCAGCATTTTTTGAACCCCTAACTTCTATCTCGCCTTTTAATGATTTTCCTCCTTGTATAACAAAACACTGCATACAAATTAATTTTTTATTTTTCTTATAGTTCTCCCGTATCTCTCTTCTGTCAATATTCCTTTATGATAAGCTAATCCTCCATTAATAATCACTGTCTCTATACCATCAGGATACTGAAAAGGATTTTTTAATGTGGATTTATCATTAATTCTTTTAGGATTAAAAATAACAACATCAGCCCAAAAATCTTTTTTTAATAACCCTCTATTATTCAATCCTACTTTTTTTGCCACCTTTCCAGTAATTTTATGAATTCCTTCTTCCCAAGATAAAAGCTCTTTTTCTCTCACATAATGCCCAAGAAACTTAGGAAAAGTGCCAAAAGTTCGTGGATGAACCCAAATTCCCCTTTTCCCACTTTCTATATCACTAAAACCGCTATTAGAAGAAATAAAAGAATATGGTGATTTTAATCCATCCTCAATATTTTTTTCTAAAAGATTTTTTGTAAAAATAACTATTCTATCCTCACATGTCTCAATAACTTTTAACAAAGCTTCTTCCAAAGTCATATTAAACCCATTAGCGATTTCTTCCAATGTCTTGCCAGAAAACCACCAACGCTGACCACTATCAGCTATAAGAATATCTTTATAAAGATATTTTTTTCTTTTAATATCTTGAATAATCTTTTTTCTCATAACCTCGTCATTAATGTTTTTCAAAAGGACCTCTCTGCCTCCTATTGCTACCCATTCTGGAAGAATTAAATAAAGTACTTTAGCATTACTGTCATAAGGGAATAAATCAAAATTAATTAACTCAGTTCCTTTATTTGCTTTTTTTATCATCTTTAGGGCCTCTGCAAAATTCTCAAAATTAGGCTTGCCTTCAACAAAAAGATGGGATATTTCAATTGATAATTGCCCTTTTTCTGCAACCTCAATTATTTCTTGAACGCTAATTAAAAAATCTTCAGCTTGATTACGAAGATGAAAAGCCAAATATCCATTTTTGTCTTTTACTACTTTTGCTACTTCTAAAATCTCACTAATGCCAACCATCTGTTCTGATGCATATCCTAAACCAAAAGACACACCTAAAGCGCCCTGTTCAATTCCCAGGCTAACTACTAATTTTAGTTTTTCTAATTCTTCTTTTGTTAAATTTCTAAATTCTCCCTGAGTAAATTCTGAACGTAAAGTTCCCCATCCTATTAAAGTGGCAAAATTAACTGCCAACTTTTTTTTATCCAAGAAACTTAGAAAACCTTTGATTTCTCTCCAGTTTATATTTATACGATTAGAATCAGCCCATCTTTGTATAGAAGCTAAAGAACCAGAAATTAAAGGCGCTAATGATGCCCCGCTGTTTCCACATATAACAGTACATATGCCCTGACGAATTAAATTGTCTGCACTAGGTAAAGTAAAAATATCTAAATAATGATCTGCCTCATTATCAATATCTATAAAACCTGGACAAATAAATCTATTTTCTGCGTTAATTTCAGTTATTGCCTTTTCATCTTTTAAATCACCAAATTCTACAATCTTTCCATTTTTAATCCCAATATCAATATCTTTGGCAGTCGCCCCACTCCCATCAAACACTTTTCCATTTTTAATTAAAATATCAAACATAAATATATTTTACAATAAAATGACTCTAAAGTCCATTTGACATTTAATCCTCATTTTTTACTAATTCTAATAGATTTTTAAATAAAAAGACCACGCATAAAGGCCCTATTCCACCAGGAACAGGAGTAATAAACCCTGCTTTATTTTTTACTGAATTAAAATCACAATCGCCTTTTAATTTACCATCTTCGGAAACAACTGCGGTATCAAAAATAACAGCTTCTTTTTTTATTAAATCTCCAGTTATTAACCCTGGTTTTCCAGCGCTGGAAATAATAATATCTGCTTTGCTTATAAATTTTTCTAAATCTTTTGTTTTACTATTAGCTGTTATAACTGTTCCCCTCTGGCTAATAAACCATAAACTAACTGGCTTTCCCACTAATCGGCCACGTCCAATAATTAAAATATTTTTCCCCTCTATATCAATCTTATATTTTTCTAATAAATATTTAATGCTCGCAAGCACTGGCGGCAATATTTCTAATCTTTGAGTATAAAAACTTCCTAAATTTCTTTCGCATAAAACATCTGGGTCTTTCCCAGGCAAAATCGCATTTAAAACAACTTGCGTGTTTATTGAAGATGGTAAAGGTAATTGCACTATTATTCCGCGATTGTAAGTAATACGACATATTTCCCCTACTTTTTTCCTTAATTCCTTTGTTTTAATAGAATCTATGTATTGATATATTCGCGTATCAATTCCTATTTCCTTAGCTACTTTTTCTTTTTGTTTTATATATGATAAAGAAGCTGGATCATTTCCCACTAAAACAACGGCTAAACGGATTTTTTTAGGAATCTTTTTCCGTTCTTCCTTTAATTCCTTGATTATGTCTTGAGCTAATTTTTTACCATCAACTATCATAAAAAATTAAAAATTAAGTGTTTCTCCTTTCTCAACAATTTTAACCTTTTTATGCATTTTTTTAAATTCTTCTGGAAATTCAGTATGAATAGGAATAACTATTTCTGGCTGAATCTTTTTTATGAATTCAGTTAATTCTTTTCCACTAATATGCCCAGAAATATGGGTTCTTTCAAAAACCTTTTTTATTATACCATCTTCGTCTTTTTCATTTTTCAATCCTTGCATATTAAAATGCTTAATCCAATTAATAAATCTTTCTTCGGAAATTTCCATTTCTTCATCATGAGGCTCTGTAATAGCCCTTAAATAATAGCTTTCTTTGCCTGGTTGAATATCAATTAATTCCTGAACTTGATAAAAATTTAAAACCAGCATAAACTTTTTTTTATTCTTCTTTATGTCCTCGCTATTGCAAGTCTTATAATTCTTTAACAAATCCCTCTCCCATTTTTTAAAAGTGATCTTTCTTTTGGCATAAAGCATAACATTCTGTAAATCTGCTTTCTTTATGCCCTTCTCTCTTAATACTCCCTCTTTTTCTAACACAGCAAGGTAATTAAAGTAATTATAAGGAAGAGCGATTATACGTT
>DAOVIY010000006.1 GCA_030673525.1 bacterium
GTCCTATAGGGAGAGGCATAGGTCCTTGCTTGGAAGCAAGAGACGTAATGAGGGTTTTACAGCAAAAAGAAAATAGGCCAAAAGATTTAGAAAGAAAATCTATCCAATTAGCAGGAGATTTATTAGAATTAGTTGGAAAGGCAAAAAAAGGAACAGGGAAAAGATTAGCTTTGGAAAGCCTGCAATCAAAAAACGCTTTGCAGAAGATGCGAGAGATTATAAAAGCGCAAGGAGGGAATTCAAAAATTGATTCTGAAAAAATTCCTTTGGGTAAAATTAGTTATAAATTGAAATCTTCTCAAAGTGGCTTTGTTCAATCAATTCATAACAAAAATTTAAATAAGATTTGTAGATTATTAGGCGCGTCTTTAACCAAAGAGGCAGGGGTTTATTTAGATAAATCTCTTGGGGAAAAAGTGAAAAAAGGTGATGTACTCTATACTTTTTATACTAATAGCGAACAAAGATTAATATTAGCTAAGCACTCATTGAAAAAAATGGAATTGTATAAAATAAAAAAATAACAAAAATAAAAAATATGATGAAAAATTGTCAACACAATTTAATACATCAGCTTTCCGAGACAATGGATAGTTTGTGGAGGATGGATCAATATATAAAGGATGCAGAAGCAGAAAGTTGTTCTTGGGGAGTAGAATTTTGGAGAAAATATAAGGAAGGTTTAGAAAAACATGTTATGGTGCTAAAGGAACAATTAGAAAAAGTAGTAAAAGAAGAGGGAATAGATATTAGTAGATAAAGCTGAAAAAATGATGTAATAGATAAAAGGTCGATAATTTTAAAAAATAAAAAATATGATTTGGATACTTTATTTTTGTATAGTGGCGTGGGGAATTTTTGGGCTTCTTGCGCTTATTATTCCTAAGAAAGCAAAGGATTTAAGCTTAAAGGTTACTCATAGTGGTCCTTATTGGATATGGGGGATAATAGCTTTAATAATTGCTGTTTTACTTTGGCAGTCTGCAAATTTGGTAAGCGCTCCTTTACTTATTCAAATTTTTGCTGTTTTTGCAGGTATTAAAGGATTGTTTTTATTGATTTTACCAAAGAGCAAGATGAATGGTTTGTTGAATTATTGGACTGGTATTTCTGATATCTTTTATAGAGTGATAGGTATCGTTTTGTTGGTTTTAGCTTACTATATCTTTCAGATGTTGATTTAAGAAAAGATTAGAAATTAAATAATAATAAAGATAGCAGGTATAATAAACATACCTGCTATTGTTTTTAAAAAAGATAAAAGATGATACAATAAATGAAGATAATTTATTAGATTTATGTTCATAGAAGTTTCTTTAATTTTTCAACTTGTGATTCTTTTATTTTCTGTTGTTATCCATGAAGTTTCTCATGGATTAGCTGCCTTATATTTAGGCGATGATACAGCAGAAAAAATGGGGCGTTTAACTTTGAATCCAATAAAACATTTAGATCCGATTGGATCTGTTCTTTTGCCATTGATGTTAGTTTTAATGAAATCCGGATTTATATTTGGCTGGGCTAAGCCTGTTCCTTATAACCCATTGAATCTTAAAATGCCGCGCCGTGATTCAGCTATATTGGCTTTTGCTGGACCAATGTCTAACTTTTGTTTGGCTATTATTTTTGGGTTGGTAATAAGGATTGTAATAATAACCTCTTCATTTGTGGTCCTTTTGCCGTTTTTAATGTTTATAGTATGGATTAATTTAATTTTAGGCGTATTTAATTTGTTGCCAATTCCTCCATTAGATGGCTCAAAAATATTATTTTATTTTTTTCCGTCTCGTAAATTAGAAATTTTTCTTCATCAATTTGGTATTATTTTTTTGTTTCTTTTTATTATGCTTGGGGGGGCAATTATTTTACCCATTATATATCTATTTTTTTCGATTTTAACTGGAATCCCATTAGGTTAATCTCTAACGGGGTTGACGCCAAATGCCTTATTTGTTAAACTATTTTCTGTTATGCCTACTTTACGTCAATTAATTAAAAAAGGGAGAAAATCAATTGTAAAGAAGAGCAAATCAGTTGCTCTATCTTTTTCTTTTGATACTATAAAAAATAGACCAAGTCATCATCCATCTTCTTTTAAAAAAGGTGTTTGCTTAAAAGTTTTCACAGCTACTCCCAAGAAACCAAATTCTGCTTTACGAAAAGTAGCTAGAGTTAAATTAAGTAATGGCATGGAAGTTACAGCATATATTCCAGGAGTGGGGCATAATTTACAGGAGCATTCAATAGTTTTGGTAAGAGGTGGAAGAGTAAAGGATTTACCCGGAGTACGTTATCATGTAGTTCGGGGTAAGTACGATATGGCTGGAGTAGATGACAGAAAACAGCAAAGAAGTAAATATGGAACAAAAAAACCAAAAGAATAAGCATCTATTATGAGAAGAAAGCATAGGCAAGAAAAAAAATACGAACCAGATTTAGTTTATCAAAGCCCTTTAGCGACGCGTTTTATCAATTATTTAATGAGAGACGGCAAAAAGTCAGTAGCTCAGAGAGTTTTTTATAAAACAATGGAGAGCATTAAAAAACAAACCAAACAAGACTCATTGGGTATTTTTGATTTAGCTATTAAAAATGTTTCGCCAGAATTAGAAGTTAAAAGCAGAAGAATAGGGGGCGCCAATTATCAAGTTCCTCAAGTGGTTCCTGAATATAGAAAAACCACATTAGCTTGCCGTTGGATTATTAATATGGCTCGGGGTAAAAAAGGAAAAGCAATGGCAGAAAGATTGGCAGAGGAATTAATTTTGGCTTCAAAAAATGAGGGAGCAGCTATAAAGAAAAAAATAGATATTCATCGTATGGCTGAGGCGAATCGCGCTTTTGCTCGTTTTCGTTTCTAGATCTAATATTATGACTAAAATATATCCTATAGATAAAATAAGGGACATCGGTTTTATAGCACATATTGACGCTGGTAAGACTACCACTACTGAGCGCGTTTTATTTTATACTGGAATATCCCATAAAATAGGAAATATAGATGACGGAGATACTGTAATGGATTGGATGGATCAAGAGAGAGAAAGAGGCATTACCATTACTTCTGCCGCTACTACTTGTTTTTGGATTCCTTCATATAGAAATCAAGATTCTAATTATGAATATCGCATAAATATTATTGATACTCCGGGGCATATTGATTTTACTGCTGAAGTACAGCGATCTTTAAGAGTGCTTGATGGCGCAGTAGTTATTTTTGATGGAGTAGCTGGTGTAGAATCTCAATCTGAAACAGTTTGGCATCAAGCTGATAAATATAATATTCCAAGAATGTGTTTTATTAATAAAATGGATAGAATAGGTGCTGATTTTTATAAGGGATTAAGATCTATTTATGAAAGATTAACTCCAAATGCCCAACCGATTAATATACCTATTGGAGCTGAAGATAAATTTGAAGGGGTTGTTGATTTAATTACGATGAAAGCTGTGTATTTTGAAGGTGAAAGAGGCGAGAAGATAGTGACAAAAGAAATTTCTTCAGATTTATTGGATAAAGCCAAAGAATATAGAAAATTATTAATAGAGAAAATAGTGGAGCAGGACGAAAAACTATTGAATGAATATTTAGAAGGCAAAGAGCCAACAGAAGAAAAAATAAGAGAGATATTGAGAAATGCTACTATCAAAGGAGATATCGTCCCTGTTCTTTGTGGCGCTTCTTTTAAAAACAAAGGAGTGCAGCTTCTTATTGATGCGATTGTAGAATATTTGCCTTCTCCTAAAGATGTTCCAGATATTGAAGGAATTCATCCTAAAACTGGAGAAAAAATTATTTGTCCTCCCGATGATAAAAAACCTTTTGCTGCTTTGGTGTTTAAGGTAGCGAATGATCCTTATGTTGGTACATTAAGTTTTTTCCGGGTTTATTCTGGAGTATTTAAAAAAGGCAATTATATTCTTAATGCTACTAAATCAAGCCAAGAAAGGATTGGAAGATTATTGCAAATGCATTCTAATCGCCGTGAAGAATTAGATGAGATACGGGCAGGTGACATAGCGGCTACAGTTGGATTAAAAAATACAGGAACAGGCGACACTTTGTGCGATATTAATTCGCCTGTCATTTTAGAAAAAATCTTTTTTCCAGAACCTGTTATTTCAATAAAAGTAGAGCCACAGACAAAATCTGATCAGGAAAAAATGTCTTTGGTATTAAAAAAATTAGCTGAAGAAGATCCAACTTTTCAAGTAAAAACTGATGAAGAGACTTCAGAAACAATTATCTCTGGAATGGGTGAACTTCATTTGGAAATCTTGGTAGATAGAATGAAAAGAGAGTTTAATCTTAAAGTGGATACTGGAAAGCCTCAAGTAGCTTATAGAGAGACTATTAGGAAAATTGTTGAAAGTGAAGGTAAGTACATTCGGCAATCGGGTGGGCGTGGCCAATATGGTCATGTTTTATTGAGATTAGAGCCATTAGAAAGAGGAAAGGGATTTGAATTTGTTGATAGTATTAAAGGCGGAGATATTCCCAAAGAATTTATTCCTGCAGTACGAAAAGGAATTGAAGAAGCTTTGGAAAAAGGTATTTTAGCAGGTTATCCAATATCTGATGTAAGAGCTACACTTTATGATGGATCTTTCCATGATGTGGATTCTTCAGATTTTGCTTTCAAGATTGCTGGTTCTATGGCTTTTCAAGATGGAGCAAAAAGAGCTAACCCAGTTCTTTTAGAGCCAATAATGAAATTAGAGGTTGTGGTGCCTGAAAAATTTTTAGGTGATGTTGTGGGTGATTTGAGTTCTAAAAGAGGTCTTATAGAAAGTATGCATGATAGAGGATCTATGAAAGTAATTGATGCTAAAGTTCCTTTAGCTGAAATGTTTGGTTTTGCTACAACATTACGTTCAATGACTGAAGGCAGAGGTACGTTTACCATGGAGTTTTTCTGTTATAAAGAAGTTCCTTCTAATATAACTGAGGAGATAATGGGTAAACAATCTGTGGCTTGACAATGAATTAGTTATGCCTTAATATTGTAGATACAAAGGTAATCCGCCATTTACCAATCAATGAAGGCGGAAAAAAATAATAAAAATAATAAAAATTAAAATTTAAAAATATGGCAGAAAAAGAAAAATTTGTTCGTGGAAAAACACATATGAACGTAGGAACTATTGGTCATATTGATCATGGCAAAACTACTTTAACAGCTGCTATTTCACATGCGCTTAATTTGAAAGGCTTAGCGAAAAAGGCCCTTAATGTTGATGAAATTGATAAGGCCCCTGAAGAAAAAGCTCGTGGCATTACTATTAATGTTCATCATTCTGAGTACGAAACTGAAAAAAGGCATTATGCTCATATTGATTGTCCAGGGCATATTGATTATATTAAAAATATGGTTACTGGATCAGCGCAAATGGATGGCGCTATTCTAGTAGTTTCTGCTCCTGATGGTCCTATGCCACAAACATTTGAACACATTCTTTTAGCTCGTCAAGTTGGAGTTCCTGCAATGGTAGTTTTTTTGAATAAAACAGATATGGTTCAGGATAAAGAATTATTGGAGTTAGTGGAAACAGAGATAAGGGAAGTTTTAACTAAGAATGGTTATCCTGGCAATGATGTTCCTATAATAAAGGGATCAGCTCTAAAAGCATTGAATACTAAGTCTGCTGATGATGCCGAAATTAAGCCAATATTTGATTTATTAGATACGCTTGATTCTTATTTTGCTGATCCAGTAAGAGAGACTGATAAGCCATTTTTGATGCCTATAGAAGATATATTTTCTATAGAAGGACGTGGTACTGTAGCTACTGGAAGGGTTGAAAGAGGAAGAATTAATATTAATGATGAGATAGAAATTGTAGGTTATCATCCAACAGAGAAAACTGTTGTAACTGGTCTTGAAATGTTTAATAAATCCCTTGATGAAAGCCAAGCTGGAGACAATGTAGGCGTTCTATTAAGAGGAACTAAGAAAGAAGAGATAAGGAGAGGTCAAGTATTAGCTAAACCAGGTTCTATTACTCCTCATACAGAATTTGAAGCAGAGGTTTATATCTTAGCCAAAGAAGAAGGCGGAAGACATACACCATTCTTTAGTGGTTATAAGCCTCAATTCTTTATCCGTACAGCTGATGTTACAGGAGAAGTCACTCTTCCTGAAGGAGTAGAAATGGTTATGCCTGGCGATAATGTAAAGTTTAAAGTTAAATTAATTGCTCCAGTTGCGTTAGACGATACTTCTCGTTTTGCCATTAGAGAAGGTGGACGAACTGTAGGTGCTGGAGTTGTTACAAAAATTATAAAGTAAAGAATTTATCGTGCCTACTTCTAAGACTGAGATTCAACAGAAGATTAGAATTAAAATAAAGGGCTATGACCATCGGATCCTTGACAACTCTTGTCAGCAAATTATTGAGACTGTAATGAGATATGGCAGTGAAGCTATTGGTCCAATCCCTTTGCCAACCGAAATTCATCGTTATACTGTGAATAGGGCTACTTTTGTTAAAAAGGATGCCCGGGAGCAGTTTGAAATCAGAATTCATAAAAGATTGATAGAAATTCCTAATCCTAATCAGAAAATTATTGAAGCTCTTACAAGTTTGGATTTGCCGGCAGGAGTAGATATAGAAATAAAGATGTAAAACTAGTACAGCTAGTCTATAGCGGTAACCTTGAGGAAAACTGGGCTAGTGCCCAGTTTTTCAATGTCAAATTTATGAAGTTTATATTAGCTAAAAAATTGAAAATGTCGCAGGTTTTTGATAGTGAAGAAAAAGTTATTCCAGTAACTATTTTAGAGGCTGGCCCTGTTAAAATTACACAAATAAAAACCGAAGATAAAGATGGTTATGAGGCTATTCAGATAGGCTATGGACACAAAAGAAATCAAACAAAAGCTTTGAGCGGGCACTTAAAGGATTTAGGAAAATTTTCTTGGCTAGCAGAAATTCGTGGAAAGGTTTCTGATTACAAAATTGGTGATGAAGTCAAAGTAGATATTTTTAAAGAAGGAGATAAAGTAATAATCATAGGAAAAAGCAAGGGAAAAGGTTTTCAGGGCGTTGTTAAAAGACATGGATTTAGAGGTTCTCCTGCAAGTCATGGAACAAAAGACAGATTGAGAGCGCCTGGATCAATTGGTGCCACCGGGCTTCATCGTGTAGTAAAGGGCAAAAAAATGGCGGGCAGAATGGGTAATGACCAGTTAACATTAAAAAAAATAGAAGTTATAAAAGTTGATCCAGAAAAGGGCCTTCTTTATTTAAAAGGAGCTATTCCTGGCAGAAGAGGTTCATTAATAAAAGTTATAGGATAAAAGACATGAAAGTGCCTATTTATAATTTAAAAGGAGAAGCATTAAAAAAGATTGAGTTATCTGAGGATATTTTTAATAAGAAGATCAATAATAATCTTATTCATCAAGTTTATACAAGCCTTTTAAGCAACCGACGAAAACCATTAGCTTTTAGCAAAGACAGATCAGAAGTTAGAGGTGGAGGGAAAAAGCCATGGAGGCAAAAAGGGACAGGAAGAGCCAGACATGGATCTATTCGTTCTCCTTTATGGAAAGGAGGTGGGATTACATTTGGTCCGAGAGCAAAAGAAAGAGATTTTAAAAAGAAGATAAATAAAAAGATAAAAAAGGACGCTATTAAAATGGTTCTTTCTCAAAAATTTAAAGATGGAGAGATTAAAATAATTAAGGATATCAATTTAAAGGAATATAAAACGAGTCAAATGGATAAATTTTTTAAGAATCTTTTAAAAATAGAAAAGAAATTTCCAAAAGTTTTGTTTTTGATTGACTCAAAAAATCATATGTTAAAGAAAAGTATAAAAAATCTATCTTATGTTAAAATTATGAATGCTGAGAATATTGATTTGATAGAAATATTAAATAATAAATATCTAGTGATATCAAAAAATATTTTGCCAATTTTGAATAAAATGAAAAATGAGGTTCTTATATTAGAGAATAAGTAGATAAATTTATGGGTATTTTAAATATTTTTAAAAAAAAGAAAGTCAAAGAAAAACCCTCCATTGCTTCTACCTCCACTAAAGTTTCGGTGGATAAAAAAGCTAAGGAGGGTAAGAAGGAAAAAAAGGATGAAAAAAAAGAAGCCAAAAAGCCAGTAGCGCAAATAGAAAAAGGAAAGGTTGTTTTAGAAGGATCCTCTTCGGCATTGTTGATTAGTCCTTATTTAAGTGAAAAGTCTACCATTTTAAGAGAGCAAGAAAATAAATATATTTTTAAAGTTAACCCTAGAGCGACAAAAAATGAAATAAAAAAACTTTTAGAAAATATTTATAATGTGGAGGTAATCAAGATCAATGTAATAAATACCCCTGCTAAGCCTAAAAGATGGAGGCAGAAAAAAAGTTATTTCAGTAGGAGTAAAAAAATGATGATTACCATAAAGAAAGGTCAAAAAATCGAATTAGGAATATGATAAAAAGATATAAACCAACAACACCAGCTCGTCGCCATTATACTGTTTCTGATTATTCAATTTTAACCGGTGAAAAGCCTTTTAAGAAATTGACTTCTTCTAAAAAAAGAAGCGTTGGGAGATCTAAGGGAAGAATAACAGTTCGGCATAAAGGTGGCGGCAGTAAGAAACTGCATAGAGAAATTATTTTTGGTGAGCAAAAAAAAGGAGTTCCGGGAATAATAAAAACCATAGAATATGATCCTTACCGTTCTGCATTTATCTCTTTGGTGTCTTACAAAGATGGCGATTGGCGTTATATTCTATCTCCACATAGTTTGAAAGTTGGGGATAAGATTATTTGTGATGAAAAAACGTCTTTTAAGAAAGGAAATAGATTGCAATTAAAAAATATTCCGGTCGGAAGTTTGGTGCATAATATAGAGATAAGAGTAGGCGCAGGAGGAAGATTGGCTAAATCAGCAGGGTCTTCTGCTCAAATAATAACTCAAGATAAAAAATATACTCATCTTAAAATGCCTTCATCAGAAATAAGAAAGATATTGGATGTTTGCTATGCGTCAATTGGACAACTTTCCAATGTTGAACATGGAATGGTAAGTATTGGAAAAGCTGGTAGAGCGCGTCATATGGGGAGAAGGCCAAAAGTAAGAGGAACGGCAATGAATCCTGTAGATCATCCATATGGCGGTGGGGAGGGAAAGACGCAAAGAGGAACAAAAAGGCCAAAAAGTATTTATGGTAAAGTTACTGGCGGCGTAAAAACAAGAAAGAAGCAAAAATATTCTAATAAATTTATTATAAAAAAGCGAAAGAAAAAACGTAAAAAATAATATTATGTCTCGTTCACTTAAAAAAGGCCCATATGTTCATCCTAAATTATTGAAAAAGCTTTCCAAGATAAAGATAGGAGATAAAACTCCTATTAAAACTTGGTCTAGAGATTCAATAATTACACCAGAAATGGTTGGTTTTGTTTTTGCTGTGCATAATGGTAAAGATTTTATAGAGGTGGAAACAAGAGAAGAAATGGTTGGGCATCATTTAGGAGAATTCTCAATAACAAGAAAGTTTTTTAAACACGGTGGAAGAATGCAAAAAGAATTGGAAGCAAAAGCAAGGGTTTCAGAAAAAACATCAGCGTCTCCACAAAGTGAAAAAAAATAAATATTTAGTAGAATAAATTATGGAAGTTAAAGCCTCTTTAAAATATTTAAGAATTAGCCCTCGGAAAGTTCGATTACTTACAAATTTAATAAAAGGGTTATCTGTTAAAAGTGCAGAGGCTAATCTGCTTCATATTTCTAAGAGAAGTAGCAAACCTTTGTTAAAATTATTAAAATCTGCTATGGCTAATGCTGAACATAATTTTAATTTAGATAAAGATAATCTTTTTGTTAGGGCTATTAGAGTAGATGAGGGGCCGGCTTTAAAGAAATGGCGCCCTAGAGCACGTGGAGCAGCTTATCCAATAAGAAAAAGAACCTCACATATTTTTCTTACCTTGAAGGAAATAAAAGAAAAGGAAACTATAATAAAAAAAGAGGTTAAAGATATTAAACATGAGAAGAAGATAGAAGAGAAAAAAGCTCGAGTAAAAAGTTCCGCTTTTGTAAAAAAATCAGAGTTTAAAAAAGAAGAAAAAATAATAAAGAGATCTGCTCAAAAACAAAAGATATTTCGTCGTAAAGCAATCTAAATATTGATATGGGTCAAAAAATTAATCCAAAATCTTTTAGGCTAGGTGTTAATAAGGGATGGCATTCCCGTTGGTTTAATTTAAAAGAATCCCCAAAATTATTGGAACAGGATTATAAAATTCGTGAATTTATTTATAAAAAAGCCAAAACATGCAGGATAGAAAGTGTGGATATTGAAAGAAAAGCCGGTGATATTAAAATTATTATTAAAACTGCTCGTCCTGGATTATTAATTGGTCGTCAGGGCAAAGGCATAGAAGATCTTCAAAAAGGATTAGCAAAGTTATTAAAGGCCAAATCACGTATTAATATTTCAATTGAAGAAGTTAAACATCCGGAAATATCTGGAGAAATTGTGGCCCAAAGTATTGCCGAAGACATAGAAAAAAGAATGCCATATAGAAGAGTTTTAAAGCAATATATAACCAAAGTAATACAGCGTAAAGAGGTTTTGGGCGTGAAAATCATGCTTTCAGGCAGATTAGACGGAACAGAGATTGCCCGTAATGAATGGTTGAAAGAAGGAAAATTGCCTTTATCAACAATTAGAGCAGACATTGATTATGGTTTTACTGAGGCGCGTTGTACTTACGGAACAATAGGAATAAAAGTATGGATTTATAAAGGAGAAAAGTTTTCAGACATTAATAAATAATAATTGTTATGTTATTGCCAAAGAAAGTAAAACATAGAAAAATGCATAAAGGTCGGAAGAGATTTCGCCAAGTAGAAACCAGGGGAGTTGAACTTTCTTTTGGTAGTTTTGGATTAAAGGCCATGGAAGAATCCTGGCTAACGTCCCAACAGATTGAATCAGCTTATCGGGCAATAGCCCGTTCTTTGCGAAAAGAAGGAAAAATCTGGATGAGAGTATTTCCTGATAAACCTATTACTAAAAAAGCGACAGAAGCTAAAATGGGTAAAGGAAAGGGTTCTGTGGATCATTACGTTTTTCCAGTAAGGCCCGGAAGAATTCTTTTTGAATTAGATGGAATTTCTGATGAAAAAGCGAAAGAAGCTTTTCGTTTAGCTAATTCAAAATTACCAATTAAAACTTCAATAATTCGAAGATAGATACTATGGTAGAAACAAAAGAATTACGATTAAAACCCAAGGAAGAATTAAACCAATTACTATCTGAATCTCAAAAGAAATTACGGGAATTGAGGTTTAATTTGGCTAGCGGAAAAGTTAAAAACGTACGCACCATTCGTGTTTTAAAAAAGAACATTGCGAGAATCTTAACTATTTTAAACGAAAAATCTGAAGGTCAACTATAATATGAAAAAACAAATAATTCGCCAGACGGCGAAACAAAAAAGAATATTAAAAGGAGAAGTTGTATCAAATAAAATGGATAAAACTGTTGTAATTAAGGTTTCCAGATTGAAAGTGCATCCAAAATACAAGAAGCGCTATAAAATTACCAAGCGTTTTAAAGCCCATGATGAGAAGAACGAGTGTCATGTAGGTGATAAAGTAATAATTGAAGAGACAAGGCCTCTATCTAAAGGGAAAAGATGGAAAGTAAAACATAAAGCACAAATAACAAATAATAAGAAAGAAGATGATTCAACCGCAGACAATATTAAAAGTAATTGATAATAGTGGCGCGAAAGTAATTCGTTGTTTTCGAGTATTAGGCGGAACGAAAAGAAGATATGCTGAGATTGGTGATATGATTGTTGCTTCTGTCCAAATAGCTGAGCCTCGTAGAGAAGTGAAGAAAAAAGCAGTAGTAAAAGCCATAATTGTGCGTCAGAAGAAAGCTTTTAGGAGAAAAGACGGAAGCTATATTCGTTTTAATGAAAACGCTGCTGTTCTTATTAATGATAAAAAAGAACCTTTGGGTAATCGTATTTTTGGTCCTGTGCCGCGCGAAATAAAAGAAAGAGGGTATAGTAAAATAGCGGGTTTAGCTCCAGAGTTAGTATAATTTATATTTATGAATATTAAAAAAGGCGATATAGTTTTAATGAAAAAAGGCAAAGATAAAGGAAAGACAGGTAAAGTGATAAAGGCTTTGCCAAAAGATGGCAAGGTGGTTGTTGAGGCCTTAAATTTAATAAAAAAGATTCAAAAAGCCAAAAAAGCAGGTGAAAAAGGACAAATGATTTCAGTTCCAAGGTCTGTTTTCAGAGCTAATGTTATGCTAATCTGTCCCAATTGTAAGCGACCAACGAGAATTGGTTATGCCAAAGATAATAGTGCTAAATACAGAATTTGTAAAAAATGCGGTTCCAAAATCTCCTAAGTTTTAATGACGTTTATGAAATTTCCATATAAAGAACAACTAAAAAAGATAGTTATTCCTAAAATGAAGAAAGAATATCATATTGATAATGATTTTAGAGTACCAAGAATTACAAAGGTAGTGGTTAATATAGGTATAGGTCAATTAACTGCTAGTTCTAAAAATAATAAGGAATTGATTAAAAAAGTTTCAGATGCTTTAATAATGATTACCGGTCAAAAACCATCTTTACGACCGGCAAAAAAATCTATTGCAAGTTTTAAAACAAGAGAAGGAATGCCGATTGGTTTGAAAGTTACTTTAAGGGGTAAGAGGATGGAGGATTTTATTTATAAATTTGTCAATTTGACTATTCCAAGGATTAGAGATTTTTGGGGGATTCCCTTAAAAAACATTGACGAGACTGGGAATCTAAATTATGGTATTAAAGAATCTAATGTTTTCCCAGAGACAGAAAGTATACAAAATATTCCCTCGTTCGGTTTGGAAATCACTTTTGTTACAAACACAAAAAATAGAGAGCAGTCAATGAAATTATATAAACTATTAGGTTTTCCTTTATGGCAAAAAAATCAGTAATAGCAAGATCTAAAAAGAAACCTAAATATTCTACACGGATTGTGCGGCGTTGTTGGCGTTGTGGAAGAAAAAGAGGTTATATTAGAGACTTTGGTCTTTGTCGTATATGTTTTAGGGAATTAGCTTCAGAAGGAAAAATACCTGGAGTAAAAAAGGCAAGCTGGTAAATTCATAATTCGTTATTCTAAATTTTATTATGACCGATCCTATAGCAGATATGTTAACAAGAATACGTAATGCGCAGGCAGTAAAAAAAGAAACTGTTGTTTTTCCTTATTCAAAAATAAAATGGGAGATTTTAAATGTTTTATCAAAAAATGATTATATTAAGGGGTTAGATAAAACAAACAAAAAAAATAAAAAGTTTATTGAAATAATACTAAAATATGATGAAGAGAAAATCCCAAAGATTTCTGAATTAAAGAGAGTTTCTAAACCTTCAAGACGCGTCTATGTTCACGCAAAAGACATTTGGTTTTTTAAAAAAGGTTTAGGGATAAAAGTTCTATCAACTCCAAAAGGAGTTCTTTCTGATAAAGAAGCAAAGAAATTAAATGTCGGCGGGGAGATTTTATTAGAAATATGGTAATTTATATATTATGTCTCGTATAGGTAAAAAAGAAATTAATATTCCAAATTCAGTTGAAGTGGTATTGGAAGAAAGCAAATTAAAAGTCAAAGGTTCTAAGGGCGAGGATTTTTTAATTATCAAAAATGGTTTTAAAATTAATATTAAAGATAATGCTTTATCAGTTATTCCTTTAGAGCAAAAAAAAGATACTTTTGCTCAATGGGGGACTTTAAGAGCATTAATTAATAATCTTATAATTGGAGTAGATAAAGGATTTGAAAAACAATTGGAAGTTAATGGAGTAGGCTATCGTGCTGATATAGATGGAGCTAATTTGAATCTTAAATTAGGATATAGTCATCCAATTATACTTTCTGTTCCCGAAGGGTTAGATGTAAAAGTAGAAAAAAACATAATTACTATTAGTGGTATTTCAAAAGAAAAAGTTGGACAATTTGCCGCAAAAATAAAGTTTCAAAGACCTGTGGAACCTTATAAAGGAAAAGGCATTCATTATGTTGGAGAAAAAGTTTTACGAAAAGCAGGTAAAAGGGTGGCAACTACTGCTTAAATTAATTAAAAGACTAAATGAATAAAAACAGTAAAAAAGAGCAAAGAGAAAAAAGGCATAGAAGAGTAAGGGCAAAGATTTATGGAACAAAAGATAGACCCCGTCTTTGTATTTTTAAATCCAATAAGCATATTTATGTTCAAATTATTAATGATGATAAGGGATTTACACTCGTTTTTGCTTCAGATTTAGAGATTAAAGATTCAAAAAAAGATAAAA
>DAOVIY010000013.1 GCA_030673525.1 bacterium
AAAATAAATAAAAAAATACAGGAAGGAATAAAAAAATTAGAAGATTCTGGAGCTAAAATACAGGAGATTTCTTTAAAATTGCCAATAGAGCATGGTTTATCTACTTATTACATTTTAGCAACTTCTGAGGCATCTACAAACCTGGCAAAATACTGCGGGATGCGTTATGGCGTTAGTGATAAGTTGGAAGGGAATTTTAATGAATTTTTTACTAAAGTAAGAAGCCATAATTTAGGGGCAGAAGCAAAAAGAAGAATTATTTTAGGGACGTTTGCAAGGATGTCCGGCTACAGGGATGCTTACTACATTAAAGCAGCCAAAGTCAGGACAAAGATTGTTAATGAGTACAAGAAGATGTTTAAGAAATATGATGCCCTGATAAGCCCTACTGCTCCGATACTGCCGCCAAAGTTCTCTGAGATTGAGAAATTAAGCCCGCTGCAGCAGTATATGATGGATGTTATGACAGTTTCTCCAAATGTTGCAGGATTGCCTCATTTAAATGTTCCGGTTGGTTTTGCTGATAAGCTTCCAGTTGGTATGCTGTTAACAGCAGATCATCTGCAGGAAAGCAAATTGATGCAGTTGGGCAGTGGTTTTGATAATTTCCAGGCTAATTTTCAGTAAATTCTATAGTTCTTTTTTAGTTTTTATTGTTGATTAACATCGCAAATTGCTGTTATATTTTTTCTATACTAGGTGTGGGAAAATTTCGTTCGAAAAGTTCGAAAAAGACTTTTACATTAAACTCGAAGAGCCTTCTATTAAAACCATCAAGGGTTTGGGCGTTAATTACGTTCATTAATCTAGAAAACAATATAAATCTTAGTGAATTTCTATAACTATGACCTTAACAGATTTAATTATATCATTAAATGGACAATCCATTATTGGAAAAGACAGTAAAAAGTATGTTATAGAAATACCTGGTAAAAACACCATAGGAACAATATACATTTTTGATGCTGAAGACAGATCACGTTGCGGTTTTATACCTGATTTAGTGGTTTTAGGAGATACACTTTATCAAGCGGGGGTTGCTGAGTTCATGAGAGTTTCTAATCAAGGACTCTATAAATCATTAATTAGAATGATAAGTGAAGTTGTACCAGTAGGTACAAAGTATAAATCGGGTATTTTTAATCCACAAGATCAAAATGCTCTCTTGGATTATGTAAAGGAAAATGATACATTAGGTTTAAGAGATGCTCTTGAAGAAACCCGTTTTGGACATATTCTACAAGCTTCAGAATTCAGTAACGTTCAATTATTTTATAAAGATCAAAATGGAATTAATGAAGGGATAAAAGCTCTTCAAAGGTTTAATGAGGATAGAGAAAACGGTATTTATACCAATTCGCATGGAACTGATTTATTTCTTATTGGAACTAAAAAGCCCAAACCCTATTCTAAATAAAAAGTTTTTTTCTGAATTGAACTTAACAACGGCATTCCTGTTAACCGAACCGACCCCTGCGAAGTGGGGGGAGGGAAGTATGACGGACTGAGCGAAGCGAGGGAGTAATATTTGAGTAGCAACCGAAATAAATATCGAGCGTTAGCGAGTGTAGATATAATCGTAAGACAAAGAGCCACGTTAAAGTTCTACGGATCAAAGTATTTTGTTGTTTTTCTTACTAATTTTCTGATACGCTTAATCAAGGTTTTATCTTTCTTTAATTGACCCTTAAGCCAAAATACAAATGGAATATCTTGAATAAGTTGCTCTTCACTACCCTTATTTCTCAAATATTTTTCCCACGCATCTATGTTTCCATCAAATAAATGAATAAATATATGATAACCCATGAAATCTCCAACAATTGTATCTTCTTCAAGTTCATTAAAATAAGTTTGATAGGATTTAATTAGTTCTTTATATGATAGTACAATTTGTTTGATTTTTCTAAGACCATTTGGTAGACTATTTGTTAATGGTATTTTAATCTGGACAGTTTTTTGGTTGTGCCAATCAGATTTGATTATAGACAAAGTGTCTTTAATATACTCCTTTACGTCAATCCAATAAACTACACTCTGATTTATATTTACAACAAATAGTATTATGGGTAATGAAATTTCTAACCAGTAGTTTATTGTAGATACTTTCACTTGCTGTATTATATATTGTCCTTTCGGTTTGACTTTCCTATGACCCTTTATTTGAAACTTAAAAATATCTCCTTTTACAAGTCCATTCTTGGAGATAATTTCTATTTCTCCATCTATACCATAATCTTCTCCAGGAGATCTAATTATCCAACCGCGTAGTAACTGGTTTTGTAAGATAACCAATGAATCATGTTCTATAGTATGTGTATCATCACGGATAGGAAAATTATGATTTTTATTATTCTTCATTATCCCACCTAAAAATTAAATATTATTTAAAACTTCTTTTTATTGGTTTGTACTTAACTAGAAAAAACATTTGGGTGGAGCAAAGCGAAACCGTTAAATTTTTGTTATAATAAGTTCAAAGAATTTCTTTTCGTTTTTTGTTTATGGAATTTGACGAAGTGTTTTTTCCATCGTGGCTCTTTATCTTTATAGGTTGCTACTCGAACGGTTAACATCACAATTGTTGTTAAACTCTTTGACCCTACAACGTGTGGTCAAACTTCGTCCGAAGAGTTTTTGAATTGCTAATAAATCGAGCGTAGCGAGTCTATATGTCCGTAGAACTGGGGGGGTCTGAGTTTATTCTAAAAAGCGGAGCGTTACATTAAGAACAAGTATTTAGGGACAATTTTAATAATATTTCTTTTCAAATACAAAAAAGTTATATAATCCTACCTTTTTATAATCTCCATGACAAAAGAGGATGAAAAAGGAATAACCATCTGGGGTAGACCTGAGGATGTTCCGCTGGAAGAACCTATTAAGGATGCTTTCAAAAACGACAAACTTGCTTTTTTCTTAGGTGCTGGAGTATCTAATTTGATAGGATGTCCTGATTGGACTCAATTAACCAATAAATTGATTGAATGTTGTTATAAAGAAAACCTTATAGATTTCAAATTAAAAGAAGATTTACTAAAACTTAGAGATAATAAGAAGAAAATATCTATTTGTAAACACATACTAGAAAATAAAAAGAATGGATTATTTTTTTCAAAATTTAAAGAGTATCTAAAGATTTCCAAAGAAAAGGAGAAAGAAAATAAAGATGATGATAAAGATATTTACGAATATTTAAAAAATATTTCTGCTATTTTTATAACTACTAATCATGATGACTATTTGAGCAGACATTTTGATGAAAATAAAGATGTCGCTTATGAATTAGATCATTTCGATGCAGATAATATCGGGAGCTACAAATTATATCATCTTCATGGACATATTAGATCTAATGGTAGTATTATTACTACTGTAGATGATTATCTTGAGAGATATAGTAAGCCTAAATTTAAGACATTTATAAAAAAATTACTAAAAAGCGAGTATACCCTTATTTTTATTGGATACGGATTAAATGAATTTGAATTACTGGATTATCTTGCATTAACGGATGAAGAAAATAAAAAAAGCCGAAATCCACATTATATCCTTTTGCCATTCTTTTCACATCAAAAAAAATTAGCAGAATTTGAGCAAGTATATTTCAAAAATTTTAATATAAATATTATTGCTTATTCTAAAGACAAAAAAGGTTATGATTTTTTAATTGAGATTATTAGAGAATGGAAAAATAAATTGACTGAAACTGTAAGAATTATTGAGAATCAAGAAGATATTGATGAGGCTATACCTGCAAATGGAGACTGATAAAATTAAAAAAATTCTTGAACGAAGAAAAGATAAAAAGTATGGGGCTTATATCTTCAATAGACTAGCAAACGCTAAAAATCCTAAGGTATATTTACCTATATTAATAGACGAAGGAGATTTTCATCCAAAAAATAATCCTAAACCTATTGAAGATAAAGAAAGAAAAGGGTCATTTTCAATTCCGAGATGGGATATATTGGGTTTTCTAGAAAATGTTTCTAAACACAATAAGGAAAATCCAGACAAAGAAATAACCAAGTTAATTTTACAGATAATTAAAGGTTATATTACTTACCAAAGTGATCAAAAGAAAAAAGTTGATAATTATATAACAGATTGGTATATATTTAAAGTAATTTTTAATTTACCTGTAGATAAAATATTGAATGAACATATAGGCTACTTAATAATTGCATTAAATGGAAAATGGGATACTACATTAATTCAATCAGATATTGGAAAAACATTTCTTCCGTACTTATTAGATAACAATGCAAAAAACATTATTTTAAGATTACTCGAGATTATTTTTAATTTCTATGAAAAAAAAGATGTCGGACAGGATGAATATTGGTTTGATGAACTATTAAAAAAGAATAAAGAGAGGATTATTGGGTATTATAAGGATGATTTGTATGGAAGAATAATTAATAAGATTGAGGAAATAGTCAAAAAAGATAAAAGTAGTTTTAATATTGTCTGGATTCCTACAATCGAAGAACATCCACAAACAAGTTTTCCTCAAAGATATGAATGTCAATTAGTCAGATTATTAAGGGATACACTTAAAGAAATCCATAAAGACAAACTAAGTAAAATAATTAAATCATTATTCCTTAAGGAACATTCCATATTTAAGAGAATTGCAGTACATGTTATTGATATTTATTATGATGAGTTAAGAGAATTTTTTTGGGATTTAAAAGATAATCCTTTAGAAAATTATGAATTAACACATGAAATCCATAAGTTATTAAGCGACAATTCAAATAAATTTAATAAAAACGAGATAAATAAAGTAATTAGTTGGATTGAGACTAAAAAGTATTATATTCCTGATGATGTTAAGGGGAATCAAAATAAGGAAAATGAAATTATTGCATATCGAAAAAAGGAATGGTACTTAGCACTTAAAGACTTACCTAATAAAAATATTAAAGAAAAATATGATGCTTATGAAAAAATAAATCCTAGTAAAGTCAAACATCCTGGTTTCCAAACATGGTCGGAAACATCTTGGGGTCATAAAACACCAAAGAATTTTCCCATAATATTAACAAAGGATAATAAAAAAATAGCAAAATATCTGAAAGAATTTAAAGGAAGTAAGGACCCAACTCAAGAAAATGAAGAAGGATTAGCAGACGAATTATCAAGAGCAGTTTTGAACAACCCAACTAAATTCAGTGAAGAGCTATTTCCATTTTTATCTGTAAATGAAATATATCAACATTCTATCATTAGAGGTTTTAGAGACGCATGGAGAAAAGAAAAAGAATTTGGTTTGGGAGGGTTCTTTAATTTTTCAAAAAAACTTTTAGAGTTAGAGAATTTCTGGAAAAAAGAATACAAGGAAAATGGATTTAATTATAGAGATTGGATTATATCCGAGGTTGCATCATTAATTGAAGACGGGGCAAAAAAAGAAAAACATTCTTTTGATGATTCATTAAATGATTCAGCAAAAACAATTTTATTTAATTTAGCTAAGAAAACTACAACTCCTCTTTTTAAATCTACAGATATAATCTCAGATGTTTTAAATTCAGTAAAAGGCTCAATTTATTCGGCTTTAATGGTCTTATCGTTAAAAATAGCTAGAATAAAAAAAGATGATACAAATAAGTGGGATAAAGATATTCAAAACTTGTTTATGGAACAATTAAAAAATCCGTCTGAGGAATTACTAGTTGTACTCGGAGAAAATTTACTTCTAATTAATTATATGGACAATGAATGGTTCAAAAATAATCTTAATACAATTCTAATCAAAGAAACCGAAGAACTGTGGAATTTAGCGATGACTGGATACTTGGATTATACTACTCAGCTTGATAAAACTGTATATTCCTTATTAGTTGAACGTGGAGATTATGAAAAAGCAATATATACTAACCTAAAAAATAAATCTGCAAATGAAAGAGTAGTACAACATATATGTGTAGCATATATTAATGATATGGAAAACCTCTCAGAGGGTTTACTCTGTACTCTATTGGATAATAAAAATCCTAATCAAATTAGTGAGATAATTCGCTTTTTCTGGACATTAAGAAGAGAAAAATTAGATAAAAAGAAAAAATCAAAAATAAAGCCTTTATGGGGAAAACTTTTTGAGATTTGTGTTGAGAAAAAAGAAAATAAGGAATTCTCAGAGTTGATTTTCAAACTTTCTGAATGGCTTTCTTTAGTTGATGATATAGATGAGGGTCTATTTACAATTCTTAAAGAATCTGTAAAACATGTAAAGCAACCTTATGATACTTGGTTTTTTATAGAGTACTTAATGAAGCATGTTAAAAATACTCCAGAATATGTCGGAACTATTTTTTTGGAACTTCTTAATAATGGGATATTACCTGATTATAAACAAGAACATATATTCAACATTATATCTGTATTATTTGAAAAAAAGCAAGATGAATTAGCAGATAAAATAATCAGTGTGTATTTATCTGAAAATTATTTTACTAAAGAATTGCGAGATTTAAAGAAAAAATATGAAAAATAAGTTAATATAAAATTGTCCCCTTAGACAAATAGATTTCTTCGACGAAGTCGAGACTATATGTGCGTAGCACCTCAGACCCCCTTTTTAAAAAATAGCAATTCAAAAATTGAGTTTAACATCGGAATTTAACGAAGTTTTGTGACGAAGGAGTAAAATTTGGGTGGAGAAACCTGCAAGGTTTCGGAACCGTTAAATTCCTGTTAGTTGCGTCACGAAGTGACCGAGGGATAGCTGCAAGCGGTTTTTTGCGTAGCAAAAAAATCCCGAAGAGTTTAGAATTATCACTCTATTGTTTTTTTGTATTTCAATTTTAATGCTAATATTAGAATTATTACACAAGATACAAGATTTAATCCAATAACTATTTCTAACAATAAATCAGAGATTACTAAAAGTGCATATAAAAAAGAAACACAACTGCATAATGTCCAAATGATATAAGACTGAATATTTGCACTTGCTGTCTTTTTTGTTAAATCTCTTATTGTTGGAAAATATCCTATTATTGCAATAATTCCTGTGCTCGCATAAAGGAAAGTAATAATTGTTAGTATAATGTCCATAATAAATCTATTAAAATTGAAATAAATATAAATCTTGTGGTAATTCTAAATTGCAACTAACATTGGATCCTTGTTAAATACTTTTACCCTACATAGTGGGGTAAAATTGCGTCCGCAAAGTAAAATTTCCATTTCCAATAAATCCTTGACGAAGTCAAGACTATATGTCCGAAGGACGGGGGGAGTTCAGTTCTTTCTATTAAGCGAAGCGTTACATTAAGAACAAGTAGTTAGGGGGAGTTCGTTTCATCAAAGCCGAAGGCTCTTTTAGTTAATACAGATAGTGGGGGTTCCGATTTATTCAAAAAAAACGAAACATTTATATAGTAGTTATGTTATCTATATCTAACATAAGGTTAATTAAACCTAACAAAATGTTTAAAAAATATAACAAGGGTGATAAAAAATGAAAAACATGCTTTGGTATCTGGGTTTTCTATCTGTTGTAAGCTTATTGTATTTTGTTGAGGGAAAGACTGCTTTCTTGTGGTTCCTTTGTTTTATTCCCTACTTTGCAACATACAATGCAAGTGATGAGAGATTAGAAATAAATCTTGGCAAAGCAACAAGGAATGCTTTTATGTACACTATATTTTTTGGAGTCGCAACAATTGTGTATATATACCTGACAAAAAGTACTGAATTATTCGCTCCGGCATTTGTAGTTCTTTTCGGAGGAAGTTTGCTCGTGTGCCTTATTTCCTTACTTTACTATGACAAGGCAAGTAAAAAATGAAAACACGAATAAAAGAATTAAGAGCTAGATATAACCTTACTCAAGAAGACCTTGCAAAGAAGGTTGGAGTTAGAAGAGAGACTATTGTATTTTTGGAGAAGGGGAAATATAATCCTTCTCTTCAATTGGCACATGATGTAGCAAAAGTATTGAAAACAACAATTGAGGAATTGTTTATTTTTGAGAAGAAGAAATAGTAAGGGTTAAAAACTAAATTTAATTAATAAAAATATTGTAAAATGAACTTCGCAATCATCGTAGCAGGCGGAAAAGGAAAAAGAATGGGGAAAAGGATAAACAAACTTTTCCTTCTATTGAACAAGGAACCAATAATTTTCCATACATTAAAAACCTTTCAGAACTGCAAAAATATCAATAAGGTAATATTAGTTGTTAACCCTTCAGACAGGAATAAATTTAAGCCTATAATAAAGGCAGGCAATTTCAGCAAAGTAATAAAGATTGTTGACGGCGGCATTGAAAGGCAGGATTCTGTTTATAATGGAATTAAAGCTGTAGACAATGCAAAAGATGATGACATAATAATAATCCATAACGCAGTAAACCCTTTTGTTGATGAAGCTACAATAAATAAGTGCATTAGCACAACAAAAAAGTATGGCGCTGCAGTAGTTGGCTTTCCTGCAAGGGACACAATAAAAGTTGTGGAAAATGGTTTTGTAAAGCAGACTATTGACAGGAAGCTTTTGTGGCAGGTGCAAACACCGCAGGCAATGAAGTTTTTCCTTGCAAAAAAGGCTTTTGAGCGCGCTTATAAAGATAAGTTTTACGGCACTGATGACGCAAGTCTGGTGGAAAGGCTTGGGGGCAGTATAAGAATTGTTTATTGTCCAAGAGAAAACATCAAAATAACTGACCCTCATGATCTGGCCTATGCAAATAAGCTAACTAATGCCTCAAGAATCGGTATTGGCCAGGACAGCCACAAATTTATTGAGAAAAAACCACTTATTATTGGTTCTGTTAAAATTTCAGAAAAAAATGGTTTTGATGCTGATTCAGATGGAGATGTAATATTGCATGCGTTGTTTAATGCTTTAAGCACTGCAATTGGCGGTAAATCATTAGGTTTTTATGCTGACGACATGTGTAAGAAGGGCATTACTGACAGCAAAAAATATTTGGAATTTATTCTTGAAAAGGTAAAAGAAAGAGGCTGTAAGATTAGCAATACAGCTATAATGCTGGAAGGTAAAAAACCCAAGATAGATGGGCATATAGACAAAATCAAAACATCACTTTCAAAAATACTCAAAATAAAGAAAGAAAACATAGGAATAGCAGCAACTTCCGGGGATGAACTAACAGATTTTGGAAAAGGATTAGGAATGCAGTGTTTTGTTGTTGCGACTCTGAAATCATAAAAATTAGTCATAGACTGATTTTTAGGATGCCAAAAAAGCTTCGCTTTTTTGTGCATAATCAGGAACATTAATATATTAAAGAATATCTGGGCAGTTATGCTCCTTAATTCCTACGCAAAAATAAACCTGTACCTGAAAATCGGCAAAAAGCTGAAGAGCGGTTATCATAACATAGAGTCAGTAATGCAGCAAGTGCAGCTGCATGACAATATTTCTTTTGAAATCTTGAGTGAGAATAATATAATGGTGCAGAGTAATAATAAGGCTCTGGAAAGCAGGAATAATCTTGCCTATAAAGCAGCTTTGCTTCTGAAGAATAAATTTAACATTAAAGAGGGCATAAGGATAACTATTCAAAAAAAAATTCCACTGGCAGCTGGTTTAGGCGGCGGAAGTTCAAATGCCGCAAATACACTAATTGCATTAAATAAACTATGGAAACTTAAACTTTCACAAAAGAAACTGATAAGTTTTGCTTTGGAGATAGGCTCTGATGCCCCTTTCTTTATTGTTGGGGAAAGCGCATTAGTTTCGGACATTGGAAATAAGATAAAACCCCTTAGGAAATCTATACCTGCTAATATTGTTCTGGTAAATCCAGGAATTAGGGTATCTACATCATGGGCATATAAGCAATTTGATATCATGAAAATCAAGGATTTTCAGGACACAAAAAATCTTCGATTTTTTCGTGAAAATAAGGGCAAATTAAAGACAAAAGCGAGTATTAAGGAGCTGATTAAAGCAATAAATAAGAAAGACATTAAAAAAATATCTGGAAACCTTTATAATGATTTTAGCTTAATAATAGAAAAGAAGTTTAAAATAGTAAGGGAAATAAAAGTTAATTTCAAAAAATTTGGCGCTTTAAATTCTCTGGTATCTGGTTCTGGGCCGACTGTTATTGGACTGTTTGACAGCATCTATACAGCAAGAGAAGCATACTTTAAGCTTAAGGACATGTATCCGTTTGTGTATTTGACGAAGACATTCTGAAAAAGAATGTGTTTAGCTAAACCCCCATAATACTGTAGCCGGCATCAACATAAACTACCTGGCCAGTTATGTTTTTGGACATATCTGAGCATAGAAATAATGCTAAATTAGCAACATCATTCGCGTCAATGTTTCTCTTTAACGGCGCTTTTTGTTGCGCATGCTCCAGCATTTTGTCAAACCCGCTAATTCCAGAGGCTGCAAGTGTTTTAACAGGACCTGCAGAAATTGCATTGACCCTTATTCCCTTTTCCCCAAGGTCGCTTGCTAAGTACCTTACACAGGCCTCCAATGCAGCCTTTGCAACACCCATTACATTATAATTAGGCGTAACTTTAACAGAACCGTAATATGTCATAGCTATTATGCTTCCATTTTCATTCATTATCGGAGTTGCTCTTCTTGATAGTTCTGCTAAAGAATATGAGCTTACTTCCTGGGCAACCTGATAGCCTCTCCTATCTACTTCATAGAATTTGCCTTGCAGGTGTTCTTTCTTGGCAAAAGCAATGCTGTGTATTAAAAAATCAACCTGGCCAAATTCTTTTTTGACTTTTTCAAAAAATTCAGTGAGCAGGACATCATCAACAACATCGCATTTTTCTGCCAAAGGATTGTTAAGCATACTTAGCAGCGGCTTTACCAGTTGCTCTACTCTTTCTTGGTAACCTAAAGCAATCCTAACACCATTGTCATTCAATGCCTTTGCAATATGCCATGCTATGCTTTGGTCGTTGGCAACTCCAAAAACAATCGCTTTTTTCCCTTCCAGATTAAAGTTTCCCATTTTTTTATCACCTACGTAGTTGGTGCCGAAAATCTTTGATTTTCTAGCACCTTTGAATTTATTAATTAAAGATTTAATGAATATTTTAAAAGGATAAATCATACTATAAACTCTAAACTTTAAAGGTATTTTTTTATTACCACCCATAACTTAAGGTATATAAAGTACATATATAAAGATTTTGAAAATAAAGATGCAAAAGACAAATTTTAAATACAAGTCCTTTTCTTGAATTTTTGATTTAAAGATGGGTGAAAGGTTAATAGAATTCTATGGGACAGAATGCGTG
>DAOVIY010000069.1 GCA_030673525.1 bacterium
AAATAAAATTGAATGGACCAATGGCATTAAATCATATTCGTCAAGGTTCTCCTGTTTATATAGAGAGAAATTGGCAGTTTAAAAGAGATAATTGATTTTAGAAAATGTTTTAATTTTTAATATTAGGAGGAAAAAAATGTCACTTTCTAATAAAGTTATTTTAATTACCGGTGGTACTGGTTCTTTCGGTAAAAAATTTACCAGAATCGTTTTAGAAAAATGTAGTCCAAAAGCTATCAGGATTTATTCACGTGGTGAATTAAAACAACAAGAGATGCTTATGGAATTTAAAAATTGTTCTAATTATGAAAAGTTACGCTTTTTTATTGGTGATGTTCGTGATAGAGAAAGATTATATAGAGCAATGAATGACGTTGATATAGTAGTTCATGCAGCTGCTTTAAAACAAGTACCAACTTGTGAATACAATCCAATAGAAGCCATTAAAACAAATATCGATGGAGCAGCGAATATAATTGATGCAGCTATTGATAATAATGTTGAAAAAGTAATAGCCTTAAGTACCGATAAAGCTGTTCATCCTGTAAATCTTTATGGCGCAACAAAATTGGTTGCGGAAAAATTATTTATTCAGGGAAATGCTTATTCGGGAAAGCATAAGACAAAATTTAGTTGTGTAAGATATGGAAATGTTGTAGGAAGTCGTGGTAGTGTAGTTCCAGTTTTTCAACAACAAAAGAAAAGAGATTTGATTACAATTACTCATGAGAAAATGACTCGTTTTTGGATAACTCAAGAACAAGCAGTTAGGTTTATTATTAACTGTATAGATAGAATGAAAGGCGGAGAAGTATTTATTCCAAAGATTCCTAGTATGAAAGTTATAGATCTTGCAGATGTGATTGCACCAAATTGTGAAAAAAAAGTTATTGGTATAAGACCTGGAGAAAAAATTAATGAAGTTCTTTTAACTCCTGAAGAATCCAGACACTCAAGAGAATTTGATAGATATTTTGTAGTAGAGCCTGAATTTTCTTTTTGGGATAAAAGCAATTTCAAAGAGGGAAATCATCTTCCAGAAGGATTTAGATACTCAAGTGAAAAAAACAAAGAATGGCTTAGCGAAGAGGAGATGAAAAAGATATTAAAAAACATAAAAACAGAAAGATGAAAAGACCTATTCCTTATGGTCATCAGTGGATTGATAAAAGCGATATTCAAGCCGTTATTCAAGCCCTAAAATCAGATTGGATAACTCAAGGGCCAAAAGTTAGAGAATTTGAAAGAAAAGCTGCAAAATATTGTGGAGCAAAATACGCAGTAGCACTTTCTTCTGGGACAGCTGCTCTCCAGGCTGCCTATTTGGTAACTGGGATTAAAAAGGGGGATGAAGTGATTACTTCCCCCTTAACTTTTGTCGCTACGGCCAATGCCATAGTTTATTGTGGAGGAAAGCCGATTTTTGTTGATATTCAAGAAGATACTTTAAATATCAATCCAAAGGAGATAAAAAAGAAGGTAAACAAGAAAACCAAAGCTATAGCTATTATTGATTTTGCTGGTCACCCTTGTGATTTAAATGAGATTAAAAGAATAGTCAGAAAACATAATCTTTTAATCATAGAAGATGCGGCTCATTCTTTGGGCTCTGAATATAAAGGTAAAAAAATAGGCAGTATATCTGACATGACTATTTTTAGTTTCCATCCTGTAAAAGTAATTACCACTGGAGAAGGAGGAATGGTAGTTACCAATAACAAAAAATTCTGCGAAAAGTTAAAAATTCTCCGACACCACGGAATTGTCAAAAAACCAAAAAAAGGTAATTGGTATTATGGGGTAGAAAACCCAGGATATAATTTTAGACTGACTGATTTTCAATCTGCTTTGGGAATAAATCAATTAAGAAAGATAGACAACTTCATTAAAAAAAGAAGAGAAATTGTAGCTAAATATAATAGAGCTTTCAAAGACATTAAAGAAATTATAATTCCAACGGAAAAAGATTATGTAAAGTCGGCTTGGCACATTTACGTTATTCAATTGAAATTAGATAAAGTAAAGGTTAGTAGAAAAAAGATATTTAATGAGCTTCAAAAAAGAGGAATTGGAGTTCAGGTTCATTATATACCAATTCATCTTCAGCCGTTTTACAGAAAGAGATTTGGTTACAAAAAAGGCGACTTTCCAACAGTTGAAAGATATTATCAAAGAGCAATTACCTTGCCCCTTTTTCCAAAAATGACAGACAAACAAATTAATAGAGTAATTAAAACAGTTAAAAAAGTAATTGGTTTTTATAAAATAAATAAAAAGTGATTAATTTTTACAAAATTTAAATTGTGACAAAAGATATAAAAATAAAACACTGTAAAAAATGCCTTATGCCTAACACTAGACCAGGATCTATTTTTGATGACGAAGGTATATGCCAGGCCTGTCGTAATTACGAAAAAAGAAAGGAAATTAACTGGCAGGAGAGGATGGAAGAGCTAAAGAAAATTTGTAATAAATATAGGAGGAATGATGGTTATTATGATTGTCTTATTCCTGTGAGCGGAGGAAAAGACAGCTACTTCCTTGTTTATATGATGAAAGAAAAAATGGCTATGCATCCACTATTGGTGACTGTGACAGATAGCTTTACTCATACAAAAGCAGGGATTCATAATTTGAGAAACCTCATAGAAACCCTTAAAGTTAATCATTATCAATATACAATTAACCACGGTTTATTTAGAAGAGCGACCAGAATAGCATTTGAAGAAACAGGAGAAGCACTTAAATTTGTAGAATACGCTATTTACACAATCCCTACTTTATTCGCCCAAAAATTTGATATACCCTTTG
>DAOVIY010000027.1 GCA_030673525.1 bacterium
ATTACGCATGATTCAAGAAGGTAACACAGAATTGGAGGATCTGATGCGAAATATAACAAAATATCTTGGCGAAGAGGATACACCTCAGTTATCTGATGTAATTTTTGTTTTCGGAAGTAAGAGTTTATCACGAATTGAAGCTGCGGTTAATTTATATAATCAAGGATTGGCTCCAAAGATTTTCATTTCTGGTGGTATGCCTATTTATGAAAAACGAGAAAAACCAGAAGCATTAATATTTAAAGAATGGGCTGTAGAACATGGTGTTCCATCTGAAAGCATAATTATTCATGATACTGCAATAAGTGTCCCAGATAATGTGCGCGGTGGATTAAATCTTATGGATCAATTGGGATTACCGTATAATTCTATAATTCTCGTAATTGCATGGTTTGCTATGAGACGATCATGGGCGCATATGATGAAATATGTTCCACAAAATACAAAGTTATACAGAGTAAATTCAACTGTAACACCAACTGGCAATTTTACACTTGATGGATGGTGGAAAAATGAAATTGGCATTAAAACCATATTTAGTGAATTCGGAAAATTGAAAATATCAGAAGTCCTTAACTCATCATAAGTTAATTATATTTAAATCTTGTTGAAACACATTAAAATCGCCAAAGAGGCGATTTTTTGATAGAATAGAAGCTAAATGTTATAAAATTAGTTATAAATGTTAATTGATGATATAAAAATTAAGGTAAAAGCTGGTCATGGCGGTCGTGGCGCAGTGGCATTTAATAAAGTAATGATGAGCCTTGGGCCGACTGGCGGCAATGGTGGTAAAGGAGGCAGTATTTATTTAGAAGGTGTGTCTGATATTGGTGCTCTTTCCCGGTTGCGTGGTAAAAAAGAGTTAACAGCAGAAGATGGTGAAAATGGAAAACCTCAATTTCATGACGGAGAAGATGGTAAAGATATTATTTCAAAAGTGCCGATTGGCACTTTAGTTCATAATTTATCCATTGGTGAAGATTCGGAGATTATTTCTATTGGGCAGCGTTTACTAATAGCTAAAGGTGGTAAGGGAGGCAAAGGTAATTTTAAATTTCGTTCATCAACTAATACAAGCCCAACTCAATTTCAACAAGGTTTGCCTGGCGAAGAATATGAGTTAAGGTTTGAACTTAAACTGATTGCCGATGTTGGATTTGTTGGTTTGCCAAATGTAGGTAAATCTAGTTTGTTGAATGAATTAACTGACGCTAAAAGTAAGGTGGCTAATTATCCTTTTACAACACTCAGTCCAAATTTGGGTGCTTATTACGAATTGATTTTGGCTGACATTCCTGGACTTATTGAAGGGGCTTCTGATAATAAGGGGCTTGGTATTAGATTTTTACGCCATATTGATAGAACAAAAACGCTTTTTCATTTTATTTCCGCAGAATCATCTGATCTAGTAAAGGATTATCAGATTATTAGAAATGAATTAGGTGCTTATAGTAAAAAACTTTTAGATAAGGTTGAATATATCTTTTTGAGTAAGTGCGATTTATTAGAGAAAAATAAAATAAAGGAAAAACTTAATGAGTTAGAAAAAATAGGTAAAAAGGCAATTCCAATTTCCGTTTTAGATGATGAAAGTATCAAGCAGGTTGAGAAGGTATTACGAGATATAATTAAACAGAAATATCAAAAAATCTTTTAATGTCTTGAAAAACAGATTAAATTATGATAGAATAGAGAAAATAAGATTTATTATTATGAAAAAAATATTAATTATCTTTTTAGCGCTTATTCTTTCTGCCGTTTTAATTATCTGGATTAAAAATAATAAAATAAATAAAGATATAGATCCTATTATAGATAATAATGATGAGCAAGTTAATCAAATTGAAGATAGCGAATTAAAAGTGGAAGTATTAAATGAAGGGCAAGGGAAAGCGGCTGAAAATGGTGATAATGTATCGATTCATTATATTGGAACACTTGAAGACGGAACAAAGTTTGGCTCAAGCTTAGACAGAGGTATTCCTTTTGATTTTAATCTTGGCGCTGATCGGGTTATAAAAGGGTGGGATTTAGGAGTCTTAGGGATGAAAGTGGGAGAAAAACGAAAATTGATAATTCCTTCAATCCTTGCTTATGGAGAGGATGGAATACCTGGTATAATTCCTCCAAACGCGATACTTATATTTGAAGTTGAGCTTTTAGAAATCAAATAAATTAAATAAATTAAAAAAACAAGGGGGCCATTGATGGCCCCCTTAAAGTTTATAATCACTTTTAATACTTTTTAGGAAAAAATTTATTATCTTTTTTGCGAGTTTAACTAATTAACATTTAGATTATTGTTTACATTCAATATCAGAACAAATCTTATTAATCTGTGGTTCAATCACTTCAAAGTAATGTTTATTTTTCTTTTTGTTTCCATGCCATTCTTTGCATCTCCTAGCTAGTATATATATATTTAATCTTTTGTTCTTTAGTAAATTTCCTTTATACCGTTTACTTTAAAGGTACAATCTTGGTGCCTGCAATTAATCAGTGGTCCCAATTTACATTTCTTCCGATTTCAGGTAGATTTATTTCCTTTTAGATTTGCTCAACCAATAGGAAAAGGAGAAACAGAAGTATCAGTAAACCTTAATCTTTATGATATGGCAGATAAAGATTTAGAATTATGGATTACTCCTGATAAAAAGATTCGAGTTCCTTTTGGTGCTCCTGAGCCTGTTATCCAAAGTTTTAAATTTACACGCAAAGTCGTGTTTGGTAAAGATATATTGGGGGAAATGCGGTTCCATGTTACCCGAGAAGATATATTGTTAAACGTAATCAAGGAGTTTCCATCTTTCTATAGGCTCCAACTTACCAGAGCCCCTATGACCTATGATATTGAAGACAATTGCGATTTATTAGATAAAAATAAAATAAAGGAAAGACTTGATGAGTTAAAGAACATAGGCAAGGAAGCAATTCCAATTTCTGTGCTTGATGATGAAAGTATAAAGCGTGTTGAAAAAATATTACGGAATATAATTAAACAAAAATATTAAAAAGATTCCTTAACACATAAAAACCGCCAAAAAAGCGGTTTTTTGTTTAAGCTGAAAATTTTTAATCTAGTATGGTAAAATGAGAATAATGAAATTCTTTATAAAGCCCAAGCCGCCCTTTAATTTTGATTTAGTTGGGAGTCTCTATTCAAGATTTCCTATTCAGTGTGTTGATTACTATAATAATGGAGTATATGAACGAGTTCTCGAAA
This sequence comes from bacterium, assembly GCA_030673525.1. GTDB lineage: Bacteria > Patescibacteriota > Minisyncoccia > UBA6257 > UBA6257 > DAOVIY01. The sequence continues at coordinate 3,227 of DAOVIY010000027.1, forward strand.
TTAAAGACAAAATTCAGCTTATAAAAATTAGCTCGGTAGGCTTAGTAGAAAAATCAAAACTTTTAATAGAGGTTTTGCCAGATAAATTTGGAAAGTCATTAATTAAAGAAAAAATAAAATGGATGTTTGGAATAGATGATAATATAAAGGGATTTTATAAAATTGCTTTAAAAGATAAAAAATTTGCTCAAATAATTAAAAATCTTTATGGTCTAAGACCTCCAAAAACTCCGACAGTATTTGAAGCTTTAATAATTGCCATAACCGAACAACAGATTGCCTTATCTGTGGCTGTCGCTTTACGAAGAAGATTAGTAGAAAAATATGGGAAGTCAATAAAGATAAACAGTAAAACATACTATACTTTTCCTTCTCCTGAATCTTTAGCTAGAGTTAAACCTGAAGAAATCAAAAAACTTGGACTTAGCCTTAAAAAATCTGAATATATAGTTGATATATCAAAAAAAGTTGTCAAGCAAGAAATATATCTAGAAAAAATGAAAAAATGGGATAAAGAAAGGATTTTGGATGTTTTGACTCAAATTAGAGGTGTTGGCCCTTGGACAGTTGAATATATGATGTGTCGGGGCATGGGCAGATATGATGCTCTCCCAGCTAATGATATGGGGTTAAGAATAAGTGTGACTGCTTATTTGAACAAAAAAGAAAGGGTTGCAGAACAAGAAGTAAGGAAATTATTCAAATCATTTGGGGAATATCGAGGTTATGCTGCGTTTTATTTAATTTATGCTTATGCCTTTAAAAGATATTCTCAAGAAAAGTTATTATAAAATAAATTAATATGGAAATAATAGATAAATTAGGCTGGATTTATATTAAAGATAAAAAACTTCTAGGAGCTCGTTCTAAGGGGAAAAACGTTTATTATATTCCTGGAGGAAAACGAGAACAAAGAGAGACAGATAAAGAAGCATTGATTAGAGAAATCAAAGAAGAATTGGATATTGAGCTTATCACAAAAAGTTTAAGATTTATTAATAAATTTAAAGCCCAGGCTCATGGGCAGTCTGAAGGAATTATTCTTCAAATGACTTGTTATTCAGCAGATTTTATAGGAGTAATTAAACCTAGTTCAGAGATTGAGGAAGTAACATGGCTTACTCATAAAGATAAGGAATGGGCTACTCCTATGATAAAGATTATTTTAGATTGGTTTAAAGAAAGAGATTTAATTGATTAATTGAGCATAAAATAGGTTCCAGCATCATTCCATAGGAACAGCTAAATTAAAATCGCCAAGAAGGCAGTTTTTTGGTAGAATAAAAGTATGAGTTTTGGAGGGGATTTCTTTACAATAAGCCCGCCGAAAAAGCGTTTGAGTATACTAAAATAACTATAGAATGAATTTACTTAAAAAATATGAATATATTAGAGTTTTTTAAACCTACTTTGAGAAAATTAACAGCATCCATAATTTTTCTTTTGATTTCTCCTTTTCTTCTATTGTTACTAGCTTTGCATAATATACCCATTGTTAATATTTTTGTGTTTATTATTGTAGCTGTTTTATTCTTTCCTCCTTTGCTAATTATCAGAGCATTAGGGCTGACAACAACTAATCCCGCAATGTTTTTTGATATTGGAGGACCAAATCTGCTTGGACTTATTTTTATTGGACTCTTTGACGCCGTAGTTTTATATCTTATTTCTTGCATAGTGGTTCACTTTAAAAAAAGACGCTTAAGATAAAATATAATAAAAAATAATAAATAAAAGACTATGAGAAAAATAATTTTATTCACAACTTTATTATTTTTAATTCTTTCTTTTGGAGCAGAAGTTTTGGCTCAGGGGATAGAACTTTCAGATCCAGGCCTTACTCCTGATAGCCCATTTTATTTCCTTGATACTTTAGGTGAAAAGATAGGAATGTTTTTTACTTTTCGAGTTGAAAAGAAAGCTGCGAAGGCATTAAAATATGCTGAAGAAAAATTAGCCGAAGCAATAGTAATGGCAGAAAAGAATCAAACCAAGGCTTTGGAGAAAGCCAATCAAAAATATCAAGAATTCTTAGGTTTAGCCAACACAAAAACTCAAGAAGCTAAAGAAAAAGGAAAAAATATAGAAGAATTGGCAATTTTAATTACTGAAAAAACTTTAAAGCATCAAGAAGTATTAGTAGAAGTTTTTGAGAAAGTTCCAGAGGAAGCAAAAATCGCAATTCAAAAAGCCATTGAAGTTTCAAGAAAAGGTTCAGAAGAAGCTGTCCAAGCAATAACTGGAGTAAAAAAGGAAGAATTGCAACAAACAATAAAAACAATGGATTGGCAAATATTTATTGATTCTAAAGTAGGATACACTATTAAATATCCGAGTGATTGGAGGAGGGTGGATTTTGAAAATGGAATAGGTGTAGTGCCACAAGAAATAAGAGAAGATATATTGTGGGGGCTTTGGTTTTATGATAGTTCTCAAATGTCAGAGGATGAGATTATTAGTAAAATTGGCAATCAATTTGAATTAGGTCGTAATGTAATAAGAGAAAACATTAAGTTTAATAATATTCAAGCGCTCAAGATTATTGCTACTACATCGCAATTCCCTGACTGGTATTCTGAATCAATAATAATAGAACATGATGGAAAGATATTTCGCATTGGGAATGGAGCTGTCAAAGACGATAAATTTGAATTATTTTACAAAAGCTTCAAATTTATAGAATTAAAAGAAGTCGGAGAGGAAGTTTCTAAAATTAAGGAAGAGAAACCCTCTTCTGCCAAGGATACGGAGAGCAAGGAAGATGTGGCAGCAATAGTCAATGGCGTGGAAATCACTAGGGATGAATTTATGCAGAGACTTTGGATTTATATTCAAAGTAATGAATCCCAAATGAGGAAAGTCGCCGCATGGCAGAAAGCTGAGGAGACAAAGGATGAATTTGTTCAAAGATTTATACCCTTTGTTGGTGAAGGTGTTCTTGAAATTATGATTATCGAAATTATTATTCAACAAAAAGCAAAAGAACAAAATATAGTGGTTAATTCGGAAGAAATTGATAAGAAAATAGATGAACTAAAAGTTACTTCGCAAAAGCTTTCTGAAGTAGGTATGACTATTGAGGAGTTAAGGTGGCAAGTTGAACTTCAAATTTTAACCGAAAAGATTGTTGCTAGTAAAGTAACTGTTACTGAACAAGAAATCAGGGATTATTTTTCCAGAAACAGAACCAGATTTGCCAAGCTAGAAGAGGTGAGGGCATCTCATATTTTAGTTAGAACAGAAGAAGAAGCCAAAGTAATTTTAAGTCAGTTGAAAGCCGGGGCAGATTTTGTGGAGCTGGCCAGGATGGAATCAATAGATCCTGGTACAAAAGATAAGGCCGGAGATCTTGGTTTTTTTTCTCTGGGTAAAATGATTCCCGATTTTGAAAAAGCCGCTTTTGCTCTTGAGGTAGGAGAGATCAGTGAAATAGTGAAAACACCTTATGGTTATCACATTATTAAAGTTGAAGAGAAAAAGCCGGCTCAGGAACCCAATCTTGAACTGGCAAGAGAAGAAATCAAAAAAACCCTTACTGAACAAAAGACATGGACTATGAGGTCTAATTTACTTCAAAACTTTAAAAAAGAGGCCAAAATCGAGATAAGACTGTTCGAACTCTAGGATTTAAAAAATGATTATATCTAAAAAATAAAAGATCGGCATATAAAATTTAATAAAA
>DAOVIY010000060.1 GCA_030673525.1 bacterium
CATTTCCCCAAGCGAAGCCCCCTTGCCCCCGGCAATCTTAGCATCTTTTTTAGAAATTTTTGAAAATGGAAGAGTAAACATAATCTATATTAAGTATATCATTATTTCTTTAAAATCCTCACAATTCCTTTCTTCATCCCGTCATCCGACGGGACTTCGCTTTGGCTAGTGTTTTTTATATATTCAAATTCTATAAAATAGTTATTTTGCCTTTTTAATTATCTTTACCGTGCCTCGCTCAGCGTCCACCTCTACTAAATCTCCATCTTTGAGTATTTCGGAGGCAAATTTTGTATTTATAACACATGGTAATCTCATTTCCCTAGAAACTACCGCTGCATGACAAGTTAGTCCACCCTCGTCAGTGACAACTGCAATAGCTTTTTTAAAACCCATAATATAATCAGGGCTAGTTGTGGGGGCTACTAATACCTGCCCCTTTTTCATTTTCTCAATTTCTTTTGAGGTTTTACAAATTTTCACTTTTCCGCTTACTACTCCTTTTGATGCGGGCATCCCCTTTATCATTTTTCTATTCTTTATATCTTGAGAAGTTTTAAGATAACTAGGAATTTTTTCGTGAACTATAAATTTTCCATTATGTATTTCAATAGCACAAGATTCTTTTCGTTCTTCTAAATTATATTTCCTACCTTTTAAGGCATCGCGAATTTCTTGTGGAGTCATTAACCATAATATCTCAGATTTAATATCAGTTCTTTTTGTGAATTCTTTTATTATTTTTTCTTGCAAAAAAGGGTAACTTATATTAGTGACTTTTTTTCTCTCATCCTGCAAATAATTCAAAAGCTTTATAAATTTTATAATACGAACCTCTTCTTCATTTAAATTGTATTTATTGATAATTTCTTGGGTATTCCTTTGGTTGTTTTTTTTATAATTTTTTAAATATTTGGCCCTTTCTTTATCTTTAGGTTTAATCAATTCTTTTTTAAAATCATCCATTGTCCACTTATTGGCTCCATAATAATCAAACGGAACCCAATACCACTTATTATATAATTTACTAGCATCTTGTTTTTTTGAACTTAAAATATCTAACTCGTATTCTAACAAATAAGGTAATTTATCTGATTTAATCAGACTGTTTAGATCATCTAGATTGGTGACTTTCTCTTTAATTTTTTCGCCCAATTTATCTATTACTGAAAAAGCAATTAGAATTAAGACAGGATAGTTTAACTCTGTAAAAAATTTGTTATATTCTTGGTATATTTTAAATAATTTTTCATTATCAACCTTTGAAAGATTTAATTTGTCTTTTATTTTTATAAAAGCTAAAAACTTTTTACCATCTTTTTTAAACTTTTCTAAAACATAGTCAATATAATCGGGTTTCTCTATTATCTTTTCAAGAACATTTTTCTGTATTTTAAAGACAGCATTTTTAGGATAGAAAAAATCATTTCTTTTTCCGTTTTTAATAAATACTCCTGCTTTGTTTATTCTATAACCAAAGTCCTTAATGACTCTCGGGGAGTCTAAGTAATAATGGTAAAAAATAATTGGGAATATCATTGCTGGATATCTAGACCTTGTGCTATAGTAATTCATATTTTATGACAATTTTCTCACCACCCCTTTGTCCGCATCAACCTCCACTAAATCCCCATCTTTCAAAACTTTGGTGGCGATTTTTGTGCCGATGATGCAGGGTTTTTTCATTTCTCTTGCAATAATAGCAGCATGCGAAGTTATTCCTCCTTGATTAGTAATAAAGGCTGCTGCTTTTCTCATGGCTAATATATATTCCGGAGTTGTTTCGGCGGCAACTATGATATCGCCTTTTTCTACTTTCGAAGCATCCTTTATTGTGCGCATTATCTTAGCTAATCCTTTGGCGTATCCTGGATATGCAATAGTACCTTCTAATTCCGTAGCTCGTATTCTCTTTTTGGGCTGAAATATACTAAGCGCTTTCTTTAATTCTCTGCCAAGCAAAATTGAATACTTATCATTAATAAATGTAATACCGTATTTCTTTTTTCTTTTTCTCAAATCTTCTGGCATTTTACCTTTATCTATTAAATCAATGACTTCGTAATGAGTTAATGAGATAATATCGTCATAAGAAAGATTATATTTCTTGCTCAACTCTTTCATCATTGGTCGATAACTAAAAGCAACCCTATCTATTGTTTCAATGAGGTTTGAACGATGAAATATTAATTCTGAACCTATCGGAATTAACTTCTTAAACTCATTGGGGATTCTAACATTGGTTACCACTTCTGGTTTTTTATCTTTAGAGATTGACTTTAATTCGTCTAAAACCTTTTCTTTAGTTAGAGGACAACCCTCTAGGGCATGGGTGCCCACCCATTTATATTTATTAACAAACTTGTCTATGTTATTGCGATTCAACTTTTTAAGTTCTGAATTATATTGCATTAACAAAGTCTTCTTTTTTGGTTGCATTTTGATTGTCATTGCCATTATAGGAATATTGTACTCTTTGCAAAGCTTTTTCAGATAGCCCTCCAACCAAATATCAAGTAGCTCCACGAGGAGCGAACAGGCGAAATGACCAACCATAGAATTTACAAACTTCCTAAAATCATCCTTTCCTTCTAGCTGTAACATTTGCTCTGTTTTTTGTTCACATATAGCAAAAAACTTCTTAAACCACTGAATTTGATTATGCGCTTTTCTTTCTGCTATACTGCAAGCTGCATCAATATCATCTTTTAAATAATAATAATGCCCAGACAAAACCATGGCATCTCCTTTAATAATTTTGCTCAAGCCCATTTTTTTGTATACTTCTGCATTAATAGACTCAAGCCATGGCGATGTAAATAAAACAAACTGACTCCACTGGCCCCAATAATACCAATCTTTTTTGTTTAATTTTTTTATCATATATTCTCTATTTACTATTCAAAATTTTCACCATTCCCTTATCAGCATCAACCTCCACTAAATCCCCATCTTTCAAAACTTTGGTGGCGATTTTTGTGCCGATGATGCAGGGTTTATTCATTTCGCGGGAGACAATGGCTGCGTGGCAGGTTATACCACCTTCATCTGTAACAAAAGCTGCGGCCTTTTCCATGGCTACAATATAATTGGGATGAGTCATTGCAGCCACCATAATATTCCCTTCCTGAACTTTCTTAATATCTTGATTACTTTCCACAATTTTGGCTTCACCTCGGACTCTTCCAGTATTAGCGATTGTTCCCTTAAATTTTTGAATTCCCCTATAATCTCCTTC
>DAOVIY010000054.1 GCA_030673525.1 bacterium
AAAGAAGGAGAATTTTATGAGGATTTTTGGGCAATAGCTAAAAGATATCTTAACCCTAATTTAAAAATAACCCTAATTACAAGCTTCAATGAGTGGCATGAGGGGACACAGATTGAACCATCAAAAGAATATGGGACCAAATATCTTGAACTTACTAAATCATTAAAAAATAAAGGTTAAATAAGTTAATGAATCTTAAATAAATTATAATATTATTTAAAATATGGCTAATATTTTTTCTAAAGCTAAAAGGGCGATAATACTGTATATTAATCCTGAACTTTATAAACCCAAAGTTGCTCGTTTAATTATTACTACTGATTGTCAATTTCGTTGTCAAATGTGTACTTTTTGGAAAGAGAAACCTCAGAATGCAGATTTAGAAACTGTAAAATATTGGATTAAAGAACTAGCAGATTTTGGAATTAAAGAAATAGATATAGGCGGAGGGGAGCCGCTTCTAAGAAGAGACTTAGTAGAGATTATAAAAGAAGTTAAATCATATGGCATAAGATGCGGGCTTACTACTAATGGTTGGTTATTAAGCCAGATTCCTTTTCCTCCTCTTGATTATTGTGATATTTCAATTGATGGAGCCAAGCCAGAAACTCATGATAAGATTCGTGGAATTAAAGGAGCATGGGAAAGGGCGATGAAAGCAGTAGAAACCGCTAAGAAACACCAGTGCCCTGTTCGTTTAAATTTTGTTTTGCAAGCAGATAACTATCTTGAATTAGTAGATTTTTGTCATATAGCTAAAAAATTAGAGGTGAATGTCTCTCTAATACCTGTTAGTTTGAAATTAGCTGCTCAACCCTGGATTTCAAATAGTTTAAGTAAATATGACATTCCTCTTTTGAAAAAGCAGCTTAACGAAGCCTTAAAAACAGGAGTTATTGAAAATAACCCAGCGTTTTTAAAGATATTTTTGAAAAAATTAGAGAAAGGATCTTTTCCTCAAAAATGTTTAACTCCATCTACATGTGTGCTAATTTTTACCAATAGCGATGTTTATCCGTGTGGGAATTTTGATGTTGCAGTTGGTAATCTTTCAAAGGGGAAAAGTTTCAAAGATATTTATAAAAACTATCAATCTATGCGGAAGGAAGTTCGATCAGGCTCTCATCACTTCTGTAATCAATGTGTCTATTCTGATATTATTACCAAGGGGACTATTCGTTCAAGTATTAGCCATTTTCTTAAAAAAAGCCTGAAGAAAAAGTAGTTATATATTTTAATAATTTTCCCTCGAAGATATAAAAATCAATTTGGTATTTTAAGTAATGAAATTTATGGCTAAAAATCAGATAAAAATTGGATTAATCGGTGGGACCGGTTTTTATAAATTTTTTAAAGGAAAAACCAAAGAGGTTGAAGTAAGAACAAAGTTTGGTTCACCTAGCGACAAAATAACTATTGGGAATTTGTTTGGAAAAAAGGTGGCTTTTTTGCCGAGGCATGGCAAGAAACATCAATTTCCTCCTCATCTTGTTCCCTATAAAGCCAATATTGCCGCTCTAAAAAAACTTGGTGTTGAAAGAATCATTGCCACAACCGCTGTTGGTTCTTTAAGGGAAAATATAAAACCAGGGGATTTTGTAATCTGTGATCAATTTGTTGACAGAACCCTCAGAGGAAAAGAAAGTACCTTCTTTAATGGGCCGCAAGTAGTCCATATAGAAATGGCTTATCCTTATTGTTCAGAATTGAGAAAAATCGCCATTACTCAGGCTCAGAAATTAAAGATTAGAACTCATTCCAAAGGAATTGTAGTGGTAATTGAAGGACCAAGATTCTCAACTTTAGCCGAAAGTCTTTGGTTTTCTAAAAGTGGCTGGGATTTAGTAAATATGACCCAATATCCAGAGATAGTTCTGGCTTCAGAGCTTGGTATATGTTATTTAAATATTTCTTTAGTTACAGATTATGACGTTGGAATATATTCAAAGAAGAATATAAAACCGGTTTCAATTGAGGAAGTGTTGAAAAATTTTGAAAATAATACAGAAAAATTAAAGAAAATAGTTTTAGCTATTATAAAAAATATATCAGAAAAAAGGGAGTGCGAATGTGAATCGAAAGCTAAACGGGCTATTTTAAGTTGAATCTTTCTAAAAAATAAAATGATTAAAACTATAAAAAAATATTTGGAGTTTCTAAAAGATTTAGCCGTAATTCCTTGGAAGTATAAAAAATCCATTTGGTATTTACTAGAAAAAAAAGGATTGAGGAGTGTTAAAAATTTCCTTTTTGTAAAATACTTTGTTACTGATGAAGGCGGAGAAGTGGCAATCTTAAATAACCTTATTAAGGAAACGAAGTTTTCCTCTTTAGCTCCTTATCCTTTTAAAATAGAGGTAGAGCATACCACTATTTGTAATAAAAAATGCATTATCTGTGAACATACTTATTGGAAAGAAAAACAGGAGAGATTAACATTTGAACAATTTAAGCAAATGGTGGACCAGTTTCCCAAATTGAGATGGATTAATATCACGGGTGAGGGAACAGGTTTTCTCAATCCAGATTTCTTGAAAATAATTGAGCATTTAAGATTAAAAGACATTTCTGTCAATTTTGTTGATGAATTTGATTTTATAAATGAAGCTAAAGCCAGAAAATTAATAGAATTAGGAGTGAATTGTATTTGGATTTCAATGGATGGAACAACAAAAGAAACCTATGAGAGAATAAAAGTTGGTTGTGATTTTGAAAAAGCACTAAGCAATGTGAAAATGTTATTGAAATTAAAAAAAGAGCTCAATTCACCATTTCCTATGCTTTGTTTCCGGTTTGTTGTTAATAAGTTAAATTACAAGGAAATGCCAAAGATGGTAGAACTTGTTCATTCATTAGGGGATTTGGGTGAAGGAACAAAATTGGAATTTGTAGGACTTCTTACTTTTAAAGAAATAGAAAAGTATTATTTGCCGGAAATCCCAAAAGAAATCTTAGAAAAAACAATTGTAAAGGGAAGAAATTTAAAAGTGAATGTTCAATTTTCTCATATTGGTAAAAGCGAACTTCCATCAATCAATAAATGTACAGCTTGGATGGAGCCCTATATAATGATAGGTGGTTATGTTTTGCCATGCTGTGCCGTGTTGATGTCTAATAAACGAGATTTCTTAAGAAAATATGCTTTTGGTAATCTTTACCAACAACCATTTAAAGAAATATGGTATTCGGAAAGATACAAAAAGTTTAGATATTTAGTTCAAAAGAATAAAAAACCTATTCCTATATTATGTGCAGGATGTAGGGCTTATGATACTAGAGAAAGAGAAAAAAACCATGGCATATTAAAGGAAATTTAAATTACAAAAATAATAATGGAAATTATTCAACAGTGGCAATATCATGGTAAGATTCACCCGAAATTATTAGAGGACAAATCTTTTGAAAATTGCAAGAAAGCTGGTTTAACTAGTGTCCAGTCCTATGTTACCTGGGCAGAGATAGAAAAAGAATCCGGAAAGTTTGATTTTTCTACATATGATATATTAGTCGAAAAATTAAAAAAGCATAACCTTAAATGGGTTCCTTTTTTTATTTTAGGACCGAATTATGCGACCCCCAAATGGTTTCAGGAATCAAATGAGTGCGTATATGCTAAATGTCTTGAACATGACAAAGAATCAAAAATTCAGTCAATCTGGAATCCATTTCTGCCAAAGCA
>DAOVIY010000040.1 GCA_030673525.1 bacterium
AGGCATTATGCTAAAGATGGTTTGATCAAGTAAAATTATGAAATTTAGTAATTCTTTCAAAACCGCAATAACAGGATTAAAAACGAATAAAACACGTTCCTTTTTAACTATTTTGGGAATTGTAATTGGGATAGCATCAGTTATTTTAATGATGTCATTAGGTGATGGAGCCCAGAATTTAATTTTAGGACAGATTATGTCAATGGGGGCTAACAATGTTTTTGTTGAACCAGGTGCTTTTGCAGGCGGAGGTGATATGACACAACAAATGATGGAGGGAATGGAAATTAAAACACTAACCATTGAAGACATGGAAGCAATTGAAAAAGATCCATTAGTAGAAATGGTTGCTCCAATAGTTGTTAGTGTGAGTAGGGTAATTTATAAAAACAATGATGAAAAGATTACCTTTTATGGTACTACTCCAGCATATAATAAAATAACTGATGTCCAAACTGTATTAGGATCTAATTTTACTGATTTTGATGTTCAGAGTATGTCAAAGGTGGTTGTTTTAGGATATAAAATAAAAGAAGATTTGTTTGAGAATGAAAATCCTATAGGTAAGATTATTAGAATTAAAAAAACCAATTTTAGAGTAATTGGTGTTATGGAGGAACAAGGAACGCAGATGTTTCAAAACCTTGACGAATATATATATATTCCAATCACTAGTGCTCAAAGATTTTTATTAGGCATTAATCACGTACAATCTTCTGTAGTTAAAATAGTTAATCAGGATAAGATTGATGAAGCTGTAGAAGGTATTCGTTTAATGTTAAGGGAGAGGCATAATATATATAATCCAGAAGGGGATTTATCTAAAGATGATTTTAAGGTGGTGAGCGGAAAAGAAACTGCTGCAATTATGAATACAGTAACAAGCATCCTTACATTACTTTTATCTTCTATAGCTGCTATTGCTTTAATAGTTGGCGGGGTTGGAATTATGAATATTATGTTAGTTTCAGTGGTTGAAAGAACGAGGGAAATTGGTTTAAGAAAAGCAGTTGGCGCTCGTAAAAAAGATATTCTTTATCAATTTTTAATTGAAGCAATTGTTCTAACTGGTTTGGGTGGAATATTAGGAATTTTATTAGGAGCTATTTTTTCTTATCTTGTGAGCATTGTTTTAACAATGGTTCTAGGAATAGAATGGAAATTTATTCTTTCTCTAAGTTCTATAATTTTAGCTTTTGGAGTGGCTACAGGTATTGGTCTTATTTTCGGAATTTATCCTGCTCGCAAAGCAGCAAAATTAAGCCCAATTGATGCTTTAAGATACCAATAAATTACAGAGATACTTTTGTTATGCCTGTATCGGAAAGATAAAAGATATAATTTATTGAAGGATCGTAAAAAAAGTTATTATTTTTTACATTACTGGCAATAGGCCAAGTTTTATTATTTTTAAGCGCGTAGATTTTAAGTAAATTATCATTTAAAAATAGAAGGTAGTCGTTGTTAAGGAACCAGGTAACTGGAACATCAGAATAAAGTTCTTCAGAAGACTTAATTTCGTTTTCTGGATTATAGATTTTAATTTTATCCTTTGAATATAATAATATTTCTTTTTCGTTTAAAGAAAAAATGCCATCAATAACATTTTCACCAATTAATTTTGGCAGATTTTCAAATCTCTTCAAGTAATAAGCTTTTTTTGATCCCTCAATAATTAAAAAGTTGTTTTCACCTTTTTCTTTTTTAATTTTAGCTTTTTCTAAATCTTCAAGAGAAAAACTATATAAAGATGTTTCTATTTCTTTTTTTGTTTCCAAAGAAATTTTAGTAAAGACTCCATTTTCTCTTATAAAATAGATATGATCGTTATTGAATAGAAAATGAGAACTTTTACCTTCATATATTTTTTCTATAGATTCTGTAAGGAAATTAAGAAGATAAATTGTATCAGTGGTTTTAACGATTATATCGCCATCATTTTTTGGATTTGGATAGAAAATAGCCTGGTTTATGATCAGAGAAGTTTGTTTTTCTTTTAATCCTGCCTGATCCAACACTTCTTTAAACGAGGTATTTAAAGAAATGCTATTTTTAATAAGGCTTTTTGGTAAAAATACAATTTCCCAATTGTTTTTTCCTGAATGAATGAGAATCCTTTTCGGAGAAAAAATAACATCATATGGCAAAGAAGTGGTTTTATGAAAGTATTCTTTTTGTTTTGTGCTTCTATCAAAAATATACCAATCATAATTAGAAGATTTTTCTATGAAAAGAATGCGATTAGTGTCTGGACTTAAATAGAAACGTTCGATTTTTTTATTCGTTATAATTCTTTCTTCAGACCAATTATTAGGAAATAGATAAATATAATCAAGATTAGTTGTTTTGTTGCTTTCAATTTTTACTTTATCCTCCAAAAGTGAATAATCTGGGCAAGAAAAAAATATAGAATGTTCGCCAGGATGTAATCTGATTCTAAAAATACCTTGTTTATTCTGATAAGTTTTATTATTAATTTTTAGAGTAGCTTCAGCAGGATAAACTCGGGCCTCCAAAATTCCTTGGGACTCTGAATATTTTTGGAAGAAACGAAAACCAAAAGATATTCCAATTCCTAGAAAAAAAATAATTATTAATATCTTTAATAATTTGATCATATGAATATATTTTACCTTATTTTAGTTTAAATTGAAATGTACCATTCCAATTCCAAAGAAAATATTATACAATAAAAGAGTGATATAAAAATTGATGACTAAACCAAATAAACTTAACCGTTTACTCATTACTTTTAGTGTACTTCTTTTAGTGTTAGGTTTGATTGCTTTAATAAGCGCTTCCGCTGTAATTGGAGAACAAGAATACAGTGATGTTTATCATTTTGTTAAAAAACAATTATTTCTTGGAATATTTTTAGGATTAATTCTTGCTTGGATTGTTTCAAAAATAAATTATCATTCTTTAGCAAAGCTGTCCTTAATTTTATTAATCTCTAATATCTTTTTGCTGCTTTTATGTTTTATTCCAGCACTTCAACCAATAGGTTCGCCAGCCAATAGATGGTTTAAAATCGCTTTTATAAATTTTCAACCCTCCGAATTTATAAAACTAACCTACATTCTTTTTCTTGCTAGTTTATTAAGTCGTTTTTCATTAGATAAAAGGCGGAAAATACATATTACGCCTTTTATTGTTTTTGTATGTTCTTTAGCCATTATTGGTGCTATTATTATAAAGCAACCAGCCACAGGTACTTTAATTGTTTTAGCTTTATCCAGTGTAATGGTTTGTATTGTTGCAGGTATGAGTGCAACTCAATTTTTGTCTTTAGCAGCAGTTGGAATTTCAGCTTTAGCTCTAATTATTAAAACAACTCCTTATCGACTTGGAAGAATTGCGTCTTTTTTATTACCAGAAAGCGATCCACTGGGTAGAGGCTACCATATTATTCAATCTTTAATTGCTATTGGTTCTGGAGGATTACTTGGTATAGGGTTTGGAAGATCAATACAAAAATTTAATTATTTACCAGAGAGTCATACCGATGCTATTTTTTCTATAATTGCCGAGGAATTTGGTTTTTTAGGATCTTTAATAATAATCATTCTTTTTATTCTCCTTATATCAATTGGGTTGAAAATAGCCAAAAGAGCGCCAGACAGCTTAGGAAGATTTTTAGCAATAGGTTTAACTTGCAATATTGGTTTTCAGGTATTCATTAATATTGCAGCTATGTGCCAGTTGCTTCCTATGACAGGTATTCCTTTGCCGTTTATAAGTTATGGTGGTTCTTCTATGGTAGCAACTTTAATAAGTATTGGAATTTTAAGCAATATTGCAAAACAAACATAATAATTAATTCAAAACTTAATAATATGGATCTTTCATTTTTAAAACCTAATTTTTCTTTTGATAAAATCGTACGTATGGTTTTTACTGGCGGTGGTTCTGGTGGGCATACTTTTCCTTTAATTGCTGTTTATAGAGAGCTTAAAAAAGTGGCTGAGACACAAAAAGTTTCTTTAGAAATTATATATATAGGGCCTGATGATTTTACTCTTCCATACATTTTAAAAGAGCAGGGGATAAAGGTAAGAACAATTACAGCCGGAAAATTAATGGGCTCATTTAATCTTATTGAAAGTATTTTTGGATTTTTTAAAACTATAGGAGGTATTTTCCAATCTCTTTATTACGTTTATATTTTAATGCCTGATGTTATTTTTTCTAAAGGGGGATATGGTTCTTTTCCAGTAGTTTTTTGGGGGATTCTTTTTTTTATTCCCACTTATACACATGAAAGCGACGCTGTTCCTGGTTTAGTCAATCATATTGTAGGAAGATTTTGCCAAAAGGTTTTTATATCTTTTGATTACACAAAAAAATATTTTTCGTTTAAAAAAACATTACTAACAGGAAATCCTATACGATTAGATTTGTTTGATAAAACATTGGATAAAGAAAATACTAAAAGATTATTAAAATTAGATATAGAAAAGCCGGTTGTAACAATTATTGGTGGATCGCAAGGTTCTCGTCATATCAATGATTTTATTTTAGATATTCTTCCAAAAATTATTAAAGATGTGGAAATAATCCATCAAACAGGTAAAACAAATTATAAAGAGGTAGCAAGAGAAGCTGACATTGTTTTTCAGGAAATCATAAAAGATAAGGAACAACAAAAATATTATCATTTTTTGCCATTTTTTGAAGAAACAACAATACCAAGCATCTTCTCTTTAAAAGAAATTTTTGTTGTTAGTGATTTAATCATAGCTCGCGCTGGAAGTGGTTTAATTTTTGAAATTGCCGCAAGCGGAAAGCCTTCAATTCTTATACCTTTACCATGGGCAAGTCGTGGCCATCAAAAGAAAAACGCCTATGAGTATGCTAAAAATGGAGCAGCTATTGTGGTTGAAGAAGGTAATTTAAAACCGAATGTATTTTCAGATTTAATTCTTCAGATTGTTTCTGATAAAAAGAGGAATGAAAAAATGAGCCAAGCAGCTCTTCAGTTTACTAAACCACAAGCAGCTCATGATATAGCGCAACATCTACTTCAAAATATATAAGGCATAGAATATACTGTATGTTAAATACACATTTATGAATGACCCTAAAATTCCACAATCATTATTCGGGCCAAGAGTGAGATTAGCTCCCAGTCCTACTGGTTGGTTTCATATAGGAAATGCGCGGACAGCTCTGTTTAATTATTTATTTGCTCGTAAGGCAGGTGGAAAATTTATTTTAAGAATAGAAGACACTGATAAAGAGAGATCAAAGAAAAAATACGAAAACAATATACTTGAAGGATTAAAATCTTTGGGAATTGAATGGGATGAAGGTCCTAATATAGGGGGGCCTTTTGGTCCTTATCGTCAAAGTGAAAGATTGGAAATTTATGAAAAATATCTTCGTCAATTATTAAAAGAAAAAAAAGCTTATTATTGTTTTTGTTCTCAAGAAGAAATTGAGGTGCAAAAAGAGGAAATGATTGCTCGCGGCGTTCCACCTAAATAT
>DAOVIY010000043.1 GCA_030673525.1 bacterium
CCAAAATTATAATTTGGTACAGATAATTTTCTAGAAAAATAAGGATTCCTAAGGGAGTCCTTTTTTTATTATTCCCTGCTAGGGGAGATTAAAGGGCTAGGGGAGATTAAAGGAGCTAAGCTCCTTAATTTTGCACTTGACAGGGGTCTAGGGGAGGATGGTATTATAGATATAGGAAGGTTCGCATAATTATACTTAAGAGAAGTTTCTAATAGTGGTGATATGAAAAAGTCCCCTAAACCAATAATTCAACATTTGTCTGATTTTTTAGATTGGTTAGATATAGAGAAAGGACTATCTTCTAAATCACAGGAAAACTATACAAGATTTATAGAAAGATTTTTTTATTGGTTAAAAATAAATAAATTAGAAAATATAAAACCTCATAATCTGACTAGTGATCATATATGGAAATACCGTGTTTTTCTTTCTCGTCAATATCCTTCAAAAACCAAAAAACCATTGAAAAAAAGCACTCAAAACTACTATTTAATTGCCCTGAGAGCCCTTTTAAGCTATTTTTCCGCTCGAGAGATACTTTCGCTTCCTGTAGACAAGATAAAGCTTTCTAAAGGGGAAAAAGGAAAATCAATAAAATTCCTTAATATAGAACAGTTAAAGAAACTATTCGTCGCTCCTAATATTTCAACTATTCATGGTTTAAGAGATAGGGCTATTTTAGAAACCTTTTTTTCTACTGGAATGAGAATAGCTGAGTTAGTTTCTCTGAATTGTGAGCAAATTAAAATTAATCCTGATATAAAAGAATTAGAATTAGGAATTATTGGTAAAGGAGGAAGGCCTCGTACAGTTTATTTATCAGAAAGAGCTATGGATTGGTTAACAAAATATCTTGAAGCGAGAGATGATAAAGAAAAACCATTGTTTATTAATTATAGAAGCAGAAAAGACGCCTCACGCAGATTGACGCCTAGGGCCATTGAGAAACTTATTAAAAAATATTCTGTTATGGCCGGAATACCGACAACTACAACTCCTCATGTTCTCCGTCATAGTTTTGCTACTGATTTATTAACTCAAGGAGTAGACTTAAGAGTTATTCAAGAATTTCTAGGTCATAAAAATATTACTGCCACCCAAATATACACTCATATTACTGATAAAAGACTTCGCGATATCCATAAAAGATTTCATAGTGGAAAAAACTTAGAAGAGTAAAGATAAAAAGCGCACCTTCTGATACGCCTTTTATAATTAATTTAATAGTCCTCTTCGTCGTATTCTAGCTCCTCTACCCCATTTTCGTAATCCTCCAATTCTTCTATTCCGGATCCGGTCTCATCTAATTCATCGTAATTGATGAAGCATGATTTCTTTTGCAACATATTATTTTATTATTAATTTGCTGTATTTACAAAAGAATTCAACCTTTTAAAGATAATATACAATACTCAACAGTATTGTCAAGCTTAGTTATTCACAGTTATTTTCCAAATCGGCGTTCACGATTAGAATAATCTTCTAAGGCTTTATCAATATCTTTGTTACTAAATTCTGGCCAGTATTTTTTAGTAAAGTAAAGTTCAGAATAAGCTGTTTGCCAAGTTAGAAAATTAGAAAGTCGTTGCTCCCCTCCTGTTCTGATAATAAAATCAGGATAAGGCATTCCAAATGTCCAAAGATTTTGATTAATTATTTCTTCATTGATTTTAGAAGCAGGAATTTTCTTCTGAATGATCTTTTTAATTGCCTGAATAATTTCTGGCCTTCCGCCGTAAGAAATAGCTAAATTGATGATCCCTTTTTTATTATTCTTGGTTGACTCTTCAGCTTGTCTTATTTTATTTTGAAGAGATTTAGGCAGTCTTTCTATTTGGCCGATTGCCTGAAACTTTATTTTATCTCTATTAAACTTTTCAATATTCTTTTTACTCAAAGCTAAAACAAAAAGCCTCATTAAATAGGCTACTTCTTTTTTAGATCTATTCCAGTTCTCGCTAGAAAAAACATAAAGAGTTAGAATCTTTATCCCTTTTTTAATACAATAGTCCCCTATTTTTTGAACATTATCTAGGCCTTTTTTATGGCCTTGAAAAGAAGATAAGCCATTTTTCTTGGCCCATCTTCGGTTCCCATCAATTATGATTGCTAAATGGTTTGGGATTTTTTCCATTGACATATTATTTGATTATTATAGAATAAAAGTAGAACTTTTTCAAATAGATCTTTATAGCACTTCAAGAAGAGAGCCCTAGTCACATCTCCGTCCGTACAGGTCAAAGATGCTACAAAAGCTTTATTTCTCCCTCCTGACTATTGAACCTTTTCCTTCCTGTCCTGGTTCACAATTCTTGGGAAAATAAACCTGGCTTGCAAGGCTCTCTTCTTTTTTTTATTTAAATTAGAAAATCAGATTCTATTCTAACTTTTTTAGGCATTAGCCAGGGTAGTTTAAAGCCGATAAAATAGACCAATTTTATCCCTGCTTTAGAAAGAATAATTTTAGGGATAAAGAATGTTTTAACTGCTTTTCTATATTTCTTAAAATCAGGAAATGTTTTTAATAAAATATCAGCCCCTAATAAACCCCAGATCACTCCCCCACCTGACCAAGGCTTAGTTAAACCAGCTGCATCTCCTGAAAGAGTAATTGAAGAATGATTGGGAATTATTAAACCCTGTGGAATTATTTTTGCCTTTTTTTCAGAGAACTCGCTCTTTTTAAATTTAAAAGAACCAAGTTCTTTAATTATACCCTGTTCTATATTTTCTCCTCTTGGTATTTTCCAAGAAAAACCTTTTTTCTTGGGCCAAACTTCTACATAGTCTCCTGAATCTCTCTCATTAATAAATTCTAAAAAACCTAACTTATATTTCGGATCAGGAAGATCCAAATTCCTCCTTACAAAAGAATTAGCTCCGTCACAACCAATTATTTTATCAAATCCTTTCGGCATGCTATTAATAGCTTGATTTAAAAGGAGCTTAGCTCCTGATTTTTGGGCTAAGCTGGCTGCTAACTGGTCTAACTGAGCGTGATCTATTACAAAAAACTGTTTAGAAAAATTAACCCTAATTGTTTTTTTAGGGAAATGAATTAAAACGTGATTTATTCTGTTTTTTATTAGTTTTTGGCTTTGGGGTATAAAATCAAGGATTCTTTGAGAGAAAAGCCCGGAACAAACCACGCTCTCCCCTATTTGTTTCTTTCTTTCAAAAACAGTAACCTGATGATTTTTTTCTGAAAGCTTCCATCCTAGATATAATCCATTGATCCCTGCACCAATAATAGCAACTTTCATATTTTCTTAATTTTCTTTCCTTTAAATTGTTTTATGTCTCCATTTTCAGCTAATTATTAAATAATAAATTAAATAAAATAACCAATTAATAAATTTAAAAAATTTATAATAGTGTTTTTTAGAAATACCAATAAAATAATTAATAAAATTAAAATAATTGTGATTATAATTATTTTAAGATTTTTTCTTAAAAAATTAATTAGGTTTTTAAAACTTTTAGCGCAAGATTGATTAAATTCATAATAAATTTTCTTAATCGTAGTCAAGAAACAAAAAAATAATATTGCGAAAACTGAAAAAGCTATAAAAATTGATAAGTCCTGAACTTCTACGCCTCTCTCTTTTTTGCTATAAACTATAATCCCATAAACAATAAAAGAGAAAATCAAAAACAATCTTGCTAAAGACATTTTGTCAAAAATATCACTAATAGTACTAAACAAGCTGCCCTCACGATATTTACGCTTTTCTCCTTTTGTTTCACTGTTTAATTTCGTTTCTTTCCTCTTTTCTAAATCTGGTGTATTATAATTTGTTTCACTCATAATTATTTATAATTTTATTTATTGGCAGGCATTAGATGTAAAGGAATTTCTCCTATAAGTTCTTCGTTCAAAAAAATTTGGACTACGTATTCTCCAAATTCTTCAAATTTTATATTCCCCCATCTACCAATGAATCCCCACTCTTTGCTTGAATTATTTTGTGCAAGAAAGTCAAATTTAAACGATCTTATAATTTCTGAATCATCTCTTTTTCTTTTTAATTTAATTTCTTCTTTGTAACTACCCTTTTTAGTAGTAATTATATTCGACACAATAAAAATTTGAGGATGTCTAAATGGACATCTTACTGTGTTGATGTTTTTAAAAATACCTATAATATTTAGCTTATTTCCTTCACTGAAAAATGCATTATCGCATAGAAATGCAAAATTTAATTTAACGCCTTCCATAATTTTATTTATCTAAATCTATTTCTTTATTGCCGACTTTTAGTTTCTTTTTATTAATCCAAAAACTTTTATTGTTTTTATCAGCTACATTTATCAGATTAATTAAATTTGCCATTCATGGAGTTCTGTTTTATAAGACCAGGCACGCATTCTTAAAGCAACATTAATTCGCTGTTCCCCAGTTATTTGAGGTAATGGTTGTGTATCTTCTTGTGTCTGAGGAGGCGTTGCAGAAATTGGAAGTTGAACTGCCATTGGTTCAATTGCTACATTTCCTGTAGATAGATATTTTTGCTCAGTTTCATCTGTTAAGTATAATTTGATCAAATGCTGTCCTGTCAAAGGAGATTGCAAAGAAAGTAAAATGCTAGATTTAGCTTCAGTCGGAAGCAACCAAGGCTTAACAAAAGTTTCCTGTAGAGTTCCGATTTCCCATTTATGTAGATATAAATTTACTCGTCCGACATTCATTATCTTTAGCTGAAAATTTTTTTCAGGCACTATAGATACAGCAACATAATCTCTTAATTCTTTCATTCTTTTGTTTATTTGATATTGTTTCCAACCAAAAATTACTGCACCAATAGCTGCAATTAAGATTCCTATCACTTCGATATATCTTAAAATAATTTCTCTCATGTTTTGTTCTTATTTTTTATTTCCATCCTTGCCCGATTACTTTCCACATTACTTTTTCTTGTGGAATTTGAATTGGGCCTTGAGGTGTTTGTTGAGTTATTTGGACTTGACCTTTCCTATATTCAATAGCAAGTTCGAAATAATTTGACTGTTGGTTTGATTCAATAAATGCTAATTTATATTCTTTTTTA
>DAOVIY010000032.1 GCA_030673525.1 bacterium
AATGCCTCGGTTGTGGAGTATGTATTAGTCTTTGCCCCGAGGTTTTTGAATTAAAAGATGGAAAATCAGAAATTAAAGAAAAAGTTAATTTTAAAAAACACAAAGATTCTATTAAAGAAGTCATCGAAACCTGTCCTACTAGTGCTATTTTAATGAAGGATAGTTCTAAATAATATGAAGAACAAAATAAAAATTGATTTACCATCAAGAAGAGAAAGAAGATATATCATTCGTTCTTCTAAACAATTTTTAAAATTGCTTTCCCCTTATGTTAAGAGAAAAAGATTCTCAAAAAATGAATATGTTTACACTATATATTTTAATGATGATGAACATGTTGTACCATTTGAATATTCTATAAAAGCTAGAAAATACTTACCAGGATTTATTAAATTACCTGTTTTAGACGACGATATTTACTTCTTAGATTTAAAGATGGGGAAAGGTGAACATCATAAAGAAAAAATCAGATTAGAGACCACATTAGAAGAAGCAACAAAAATTATAAATGAAAAATATTCTTTTTCAGAAATACCACTGCGGCCGTATGTATTAGTTCAGTATCTACGCCACAATTATATCCCTAAGAATATGGGAGGCGTTCGTATAAGTTTAGATACTAACTTAAAATATTTCTTTTTTCCAAAAGGCCAACGAGAAGGGATAGAGATAGGAAGAGAAGATGATTATACGAGGATAGAAATTAAAGAACAAGAACAATCAAATAAAGACTTTGTTATTTTGATTGAAAAACTTCTTGAGAAAATGAATGCTTTTCCTATTATTTCTAAAAAATTTACAGCTTACGATTTTCTTAAAAATCATAGAATGAAAACGTGTACGCAACCACTTTATAAAGAACTTAAAGAATTTGAGATAGAATCTAAATTAGAAATTGAGCATGAAATAGATCAAGAAGATATATTTTATAAAATTAAAACATTCTTTAAAGATAATAATGATTTTGAATGGTCAAGTGATCATCCATATACACATGAAACGGCAAGCATAAATAGATATTATAAAAAAGATGGTTTATTTAAGGCATTAATTAAAAAAGACAAGGCAAGGATAATTACTAAAAGTGGTGGAGAGATTGTAGAGGATCAGTATAATTTAAACTGTATTATGAAAAGAGAAGAAGTAAAGGGAGATCGTATTTCTATTTGGTCTGAATTATTAACATCAGCAACGTTATTAGGAGAACTTCGTAGGAAAAGAAAGGCTTTTTGGATAGTAAATAAACAAACTAAAAGAATTTATCATATTTCATTAGATTGTTGTGAAAGTGATAATAAAAAACTTTATCAGGTAGAAGTTGAACATACCGGTAGACTTATAAAACAAAAAACTACAAAAGAAAAGAGTGTTATAGATGATATAGCTGATATTACTCATATTTTGCTAAACAATTTTTCTCTTAAGCCGTCTCAGCTTACCAAAGTAGATTGGCTTGGTATTAAATAATATTTTTCGGGCTGTGGCGCAGTTGGTAGCGCGCGCGCATGGGGTGCGTGAGGTCGTGGGTTCGAGTCCCGCCAGCCCGACTAAACAAATTATTTTTAACCGCTTTAGTATTAGAAACTGAGCGGTTTTTTTGAGTAAAGTGTGTAGATTTTGTTGTTTGTTAATATTATAAAATGATAGTAAAATGATATTAATGAATAGAACATGGCATAGTCTTTCTTGGCAGGAAGCATTGCAAATATTAAACTCAGATTTAAAGCAAGGATTATCTGGTGAAGAAATAAAGATTCGTCAAAAAGAATTTGGCAAAAATAAGCTTCCTGAAGAAAAGCCATTATCAAAATTAAAAATATATTTGGAGCAATTTCATAGCTCCTTTGTTTATATTTTAATGGCTGCTGGGATTGTCACTTTATTTTTAAGGGAATTTGCTGATGCTATTGTTATTTGGGCGGCAGTGTTTGTGAATACAACAGTTGGGTTTATTCAGGAAAACAGAACTTCGAATGCTTTGAAAGCATTAAAAGAAGTTATTCAACAGGAATCTGAGGTTCTCAGGAATGGGAATTTAAAAATTATTAATTCTGAAGAATTAGTTCCTGGCGATATTATTATTTTAAATCCTGGAGACAAAGTTCCCGCAGACGCAAGAATTATTGAGTCGCAGGGCTTGAAAGTGAATCAAATGGTTTTGACTGGTGAATGGTTGCCATCAGAAAAGATTTCCAGGACATTATTAGGCCAGACGCATTTAATGGATAGAGATAATATGGTTTATATGGGATGTATTATAGAAGCTGGAAAAGGTAAGGCTGTTGTGGTAAATACTGGTATATATACAGAGATTGGGAAGATTGCCAAAATGGTGAAAGAGGCGCCAGAAAGAAAAACTCCGTATCAGAAAAAACTAGCAAATTTTTCAACTCTAATTGGGATAGGCACTATTATTATATGTGCCTTTATTTTTTTTGAAGGGCTAATAAAGGGAAAAGAATTTGTAGAAATGTTTACCACCTCTGTTGCTGTTGCTGTTTCTGCTATACCTGAAGGGTTGCCTGTGGCAATAACAGTAATTTTAGCTTTAGGAATGCAGAAAATTTTAAAAAAGAAAGGATTAATAAGAAAATTAGCTTCAGCAGAAACCTTAGGAAGCACCAGCATAATATGTACTGATAAAACCGGGACTTTAACAAAAGGAAAAATGAAAGTTAGTGAGATAATTGGTGATAGATCATTAGTGCTTAAATCAGCTGTTTTAACATCAGAAGCGTTTATTGAAAATTCTGATGATCTTATGGAAAAATGGATTTTAAGGGGAAGGCCCACAGATAAAGCTTTATTAGAAGCTGGAATTGAAAATGGATTGATTGATATAAAGAAAAAGATGGAAGAAGATAAATTATCTGAAATTCCTTTTAATCCTATAAATAAATTTGCTGCTGCTTTTTATAAAGAATCAGGGGAAATGTATTTGTATATTTCCGGCGCTCCAGAAAGAATTTTTGAAAGAAGTAATTTAAATGATCAAGAAAAAAGAAGGTTAGAAGAAAAATTAAAGGAATTAACTAGTAAAGGTAAGCGTGTACTTGCTACAGGTTACAGAAAAGTTGATAAAAGCGAGAATATAACTTATGAAATAAAAGGGTTAGAAGCCCTTTGTTATGATTTTATTTTTACTGGTTTTATTGCTTTAAGTGATCCAATTCGCAAAGAAGTAAAACAAGCAATGCGGATTTGTAGAAAAGCTGGAATGAGACCCATTATAGTTACTGGTGATCATAAGTTGACAGCTAAAGCAGTTGCAGAAGAATTAGGTTTTAAAATAACAAAAGAGAATCTTTTAGAAGGAATAGATTTGGATAAATTGTCTGATAAAGAATTTGAAGAAATTTTGGATAAAATACAAATTTATTCCAGGGTAGAACCTAAGCATAAAATGAGAATTATTGGCGCTTGGCAGGATAGAGGTGAAGTTGTGGCAATGACTGGAGATGGGATAAACGATGCGCCAGCTTTGAAAAAAGCTGATATTGGAATAGCTTTAGGTTCAGGAACAGCTGTGGCAAAAGAAAGTTCTGATTTAATTTTATTAAATGACAGTTTTTCTATTATTGTTAAAGCAGTAGAAGAGGGAAGAGTTATTATTGATAATATTAGAAAAGTTATTACATATTTACTTTCAGATAGTTTTACGGAAGTAATTTTAATAGGAACTAGTATTTTTATTGGAGCCCCTTTGCCAATAATTGCAGTGCAGATATTATGGGTTAATTTAATTGAAGATGGCTTGCCTGACGTTGCTTTAGCTTTTGAACCAAAAGAAGAAAAGATAATGGAACAAAAAGCCCAAGGTCATGATGTTCATTTATTAACCAAGGAAATGAAATTCATTATCGTGATTATTGGAGTGATTACTGATGTTATGCTTTTGGGATTATTCTTCTGGTTATGGAAACAAAATTTTGACATTACTTATATCAGAACAATGATTTTTGCTTGTCTTACTGTAGATTCACTTTTTTATGTTTTTTCCTGTAAAAGCTTACGCAAGAATTTATGGCACATCAATCCTTTTTCCAATAAGCTTTTATCAATAGCAGTAGTTTTAGGAATAATAATGCTAATTACAGCTATTTATATGCCTTTACTCCAAACTCTCTTAAGCACCGTTCCATTGAGTATTTACGATTGGTCAATTATCTTAGCCTTGGGAATAATTGAATTAATAGCTATTGAAGCGGCAAAATATTACTTTATTGTCCGTCATCAAACCGAGGATTAACTTTTGAATCTTCAACTTTTAAACTGATAGTATAGTTGTTTTGAAATATTTGACAGAATTATAGAATAGATGGATACTTAAAATGAAAAGGAATTTATAAATACTATAAAAAAGGTTGTAATAATAAAAGTATGAATTTATGAAAAATTTAGAATACGGAGAAAATCTTTTTGGTAATATTAATAAATCAGAAAAAGAGTCGCAATCTGTTTTTGAAGAATTTCCTAGTCCGGAAGCTTATTTACAAAATATGATAGAATCAGGATTTCCAGAACATGCTAAAGCTTATGAAAAAGTATTAGAGGTTGCAGAAATCATTAAAGAAAATAATGGACAAGCATTATTAATTGGTGGAAGTGTTAGAGATTCACTTATGGGTAAAGTATCAAAAGATTTTGATTTAGAAATTTATGGATTAGAACCCGAAGTCGTTGAGACAATTGTGCAACAGATTGGTAAAGTTTCTGATGTGGGAAAAGCTTTTGGTATTTTGAAAATTAGCTTAGATGAGGGGATAGACATTGATATATCGCTTCCTCGTACAGATTCCAAAATTGATGTAGGTCATAGAGGTTTTGAGGTCAAAACTGATCCGCATATGAGTATTGAAGATGCAGCTCGAAGACGTGATTTTACAATTAATTCTATTGCGGCAGATCCTTTAACTGGGAAATTGTATGATCCTTTTAATGGTGTTGAAGATATAAAGAACAGAATATTAAGAGTGACTGATCCTGAAAGGTTTAAAGATGATCCGTTGAGAGTTTTAAGAGTTTTGCAGTTTGTTGGAAGATTTGGATTAGAGATAGAAAAGGATAGTATCAAGGTTATTCAAGAAAGAATACAAGAATTAAAAGAATTACCAAAAGAGCGCATTGGCGAAGAATGGAAAAAATTATTATTAAAATCAGAAAAACCATCTTTGGGTTTATCAGCTGGTATGATGCTTGGTATATTTAGAGAAATTCATCCAGAATTTCCTCCACTTACTGAGATACAACAAGAAATAGAATGGCATCCAGAAGGAGATGTTTGGGTTCATACATTAATGACCGTTGATGAAGCAGTAAAAATTATACAAAAAGAAGATCTAAAAGATTCAAAAAAATTGACTATTTTATTGGCTTCTTTGTGCCATGATTTAGGTAAACCAATGGTTACAGAAAGTATAGATGGGTATATTAGGTCATATGGGCATGAAGATGCAGGAGAAGAACCGACAAAGAAATTTTTATCTAAAATAGGGATTGATAATCTTACAAGGGATAAAGTTGTGAAATTAGTAAAAAATCATCTTATTCCTACAATGTTTTATACTAACGAAAATTTCCGGGGCAATAAAGTTAGTGATGGAGCTATTCGCCGTTTAGCTAAAAGATTGCATCCAGCCACAATTCAAGAATTAGTTTTGGTTAGTGAAGCAGATCATTTGGGACGCGGTTCTTTGGATCCTAAAATTAAAGAACAATTACTTATTCCACCTGATCAATTTCCAGCTCGTGATTGGTTATTAGAAAGGGCAAGAAAACTAGAAGTAGAATCAAGTCGTCCAGCAGATTTAACACGTGGTAGAGATTGGATAAATTTAGGATATAAACAGGGAGAAAATATAGGTAAATTGATTAAAGTATCAAATGATCTAAGAGATGAAAAAGATTATACAGGAGAGATGGTTTTTAGATCCATTGATAATATACAAAATCCTGAAGAAGCTCTCAAGATATTAAGTTCTATTTTGGAATCAAAAAAAACAATAAAATAAATTAAAACTATGACTAAATTTGAATCATTAGGAGAAGATCAACATAAATTAAATAAGAAACCAGAAGAAAAAATAGATGAAGGGGTAGAGAAAAAGGACAAAGAAGAATGTTATATACCTATTGATGCACAAATAGAGGTATGTTCTAACAAGATGAAAGAAATAGCTGGAAAAATAGATAAATTAGTTTGTGATTGGGAGTGTAGAAGAAAGGCAGAGCATCAACCACGACACTCAAAATTAGATGAAGAATTCGCAAGACATATAGATATTTTATCAGCGCAGTTAACCGCCAAAAAAGTAGAATTAGAAATTTTAGACCGTGATCTTAAGTGTGAACGCGAGTATACTCTTGAAGAAGATAGCTTAAATAAGTAACAAGCCAGAGAGAAAATAACAAAAAACTTGAAATTATATAAAGATGCTTAAAAAACATTTTATTTCTCAATAGGATGTTTTTTAATTATAGCTATATTAAGAGGAAAATTAGATTCTTGACGATTGAGGATTAATATGCTATTATTTTAGATAATCGAATGTTCATACTAACATGTTCTTTGAAAAAGACCTGTAAGTCCTGAGCAGTAGTGACA
>DAOVIY010000046.1 GCA_030673525.1 bacterium
CCCTGGGAGGTTTCTGTTTTGTAGAAGAAGAAGCCTTCCTCTTCCATAATAGATATCAAATCTGCTACATTATCACCATCTGTGTTTTTGAGAACAAATATGTCTGATGAGGTATTTGTGTCTTGATAAGAGGTTGTTTGGAGAGGCAACGGGTCTTCTGCCTCTGTCTTTTGGAAATTGCTAAGGAGAAAAATAAGGGAAAAAAGGAAGAGAGCTGAGACTGCAAGAAAGATCGTTTTTTTGTTTTTCTTGAAAAACCCAAGACCAAGAACTGGGAGAAGGAATATACCAAACCACTGCTTAGTGTTTATTGCCGCCATCTTTTGGCAGGGATAATTGATGCGGCTTGGCTTTGTCCCACTTCTTAGGATAAGCCACACAAAACTCAAAAATCCGAGAAGAAAATATAAAAGTAAGGAGAATTTCTTTTTCATGATATCTCCCCAAGTTTGAGCTTTTTAAGCTTCTTGATGAAATGAAAATTCCTGTTCTTTAGACATTGGAGATGCCTGTGGTTGTGCAACCGGGTTTTTATTGCCCAAAACTTCTTCAAGTCCCTCTTTTTTTATTTCTACCATATTTTAAATTAAAAGATAATTAATTTATAAGAGTTTAGCTTTCAGGCTTTGGTAAATTCCTCTAATCGCCGAATAGATAATATTAATTTCTTATCTGTATTATAAATTATTAGCGGTAATAAGGGAAGTCATTTTGTGCATTTTGGTTAAAAAATTCAACCTTTGCGGGAAACGGTAAATATATGCATACTATCTCAAGAGTAAAGTAATTTTTATTTTATTTTAATGCTAGCCAAAACAAAAAATTTTAATTTTTATGAATTGAGCATTAATGATCTCAGATTTTATATTTCGATTTTAATTTTTGTTATTGGTAATATCGCTTTACTTTGTTTTTTTCACCAGTTTCATTCAGGGGGACAGGTCTTTTTGCCAACTTATTTTTTTTATTAATTAGCGAAAATGTGAAGTTGTGAGGCCTGACCCCGGGAATCTATATGAATATATAGACTAAGTATTTATGTTCAAAAGTTGAGTATATAGAAATGACTTGACAAATAATAAAAGATGTTGTAGTATGTAACAAAATGAACGTTCATTCGACAAATTGTTTTGAGGTAGTATCTATGATGGAAAAAAGAATTTCTAAAAGGACAATTATTCTAGAGGCTACATTAATTTCCGTAGCCAAGTACGGTCTAAATGTACCAATGTCAAAAATAGTAAAAGAATCAGGTATTAGCACCGGTGTGTTCTATCATTACTTTAAGGGCAAAGAATATATGATAGGAGAACTCTATAAAAAAGTAAAATTAGAGTTTTTAGAAGCAAGTTTGGGTGATTATAATGAGCAGCTTTCATACCATGAACGGTTTCGTAATATTTGGTTGAATGCTGTGAAATTTTTTATTGATAATCCTAATATACTCATATTGTTTGGACAGTTTGAAAATGCACCTCACTTATTACCAAAATTAGATTCAATTCATTATGAAAAGGTCAAAATTTTTGCACATTTTATTGAAAATGGAATTAAAGAGGGAGTATTTAAAAATTTGCCGCTTAATGTGATTTCAGATTTATCAATCGGAGTAGGTTTACAAGTTGCAAAAGATGCAATTAATGGAACAATTGTATTAGATGAAGAAATGATGGATAGAATTGCCATGGCAAGTTGGGATGCAATAAAAAAATAATTTCTGCTGTTTTTTTTAATTATATAAAAAAGACAGCAGAAAAAAAATGCATCCGATAGAATGAATGTTCAATCTAAAATGAATTATCATTTAACTATACAGCCTCAGATGCTAGGGTTGATAGTGCGTAACTGAATAATATTTATTAAAAAAGGAGATGAATTATGAAAGGGATTATTTGTTATTTTTCAACAACAGGAAACACAAAATTAGCATGTGGTTATATCAGTTCAAAAGTGAGAAATGTAGAATTCGAGCTTTGTGATATTACAACTGAAAGGATACCTAAATTTTCTGATTACGATTTAGTTGGATTTGCAACATATTGTAATTTCTGGGCACCGGGTAAATTAATGAAAACTTTTATCGGGAATGTCAAAATGAATCAAAAAAAGCCAGCCTTTGTTTTTAACACTTTTGGGCAAATGAATGGCAATGCATTAAGTATCATGGCAAAGGACGTAAAATCTGCAGGATTTAAATTGATTGAAGCTCATGCTCTTCATGTTCCAGAAAACTTTCCACCATTAATTAAAAATGGAACTACAAACGAAGAAGCACCAAACATAACCGAATTAGAAAAATTTAACGCATTTATAGAAAATCTAAATAATAAGGCAAAACAAATTTGTAACGGAGGTAATGTTGAAGAAAAAAATGTCAAGGGGAAAATATTGTATAAGGTTGGAAGAAAAATTATGACAAGTTTAAAGATGGATTCAATAGGGAAAAAAGAGGTGCACAAAGAAATATGCACTAGCTGTTCTCTTTGCTCTAAAGCCTGTTCTTATGGAGCAATAAAGATGGTAAATGGTTATCCTGAATTTGATGAAACGAAGTGTGAATCTTGTTATGCTTGTTTTAATAGATGTCCATCTAAAGCAATCTATACAAAGAAATTCGATGGAGTTGGACACTATCCTAAACCCCATCCTAAATTAGTGAAGAAGTTAAAAGTATAAATTTACTCGAATTGTTCACAAAAACCAATAAAGGAGCATAACCGGCTTCTGCCTTATGACCAGATCGAATGAAGGATTATAAATGTGTAACACCAAAGAAAGTATATGTTTATCGAAGTAATGAAAAAAATTCTATTGACAACATGTGAGAAGGGTAAAGTCATTGAAATAACTATGTTTCAAGAAGGAGGTGATATAAGGACCAACACTTAGAAGAAAATTAAAGTGATTTTAATGGAGAACTCTGCAGTAAGTTGGAGAGCATTTCCATTCCCAGTGGAAAATTTTGTAGTTAGAAATTCACGCAGTTTTAGATGCGTGGTATGAACTCGGAGGAAAAATAAAATTCAAGGAGGAAACCATGAAAAAAATACTTTTAATAATCGTAGTGTTAATTGGATTGATAGGTTATGCAAGCGCAACAGAAAGTAAGAAGGAATGCATAAATCAACCATTAAGAATTGGAATAAATAAAGTAACATTCAAAAGCCAAGGGACTAAAATTGTTGGAAATTTATTTATTCCCGAGAACTATGTCGAGGGTGAAAAATTACCTGCGATAATTTTTATTACTCCAGCAACCGGAGTAAAGGAACAAGTATCCGGAGTATATGCCAATAAGTTAGCCGAAAAAGGCTTTATAACTCTTGCCTTTGACCACCGGTCTTACGGTGAAAGTGATGGTGAACCGCGTTCAACGGAGGATATTTTCATGAAGTCAGAAGATATCAAAAGTGCGGTTAGTTTTGTGCGCTCATTAGAACAAGTAGACAAAGATAAAATTGGCGCCACAGGTATCTGTGCAGGAGGAGGGTATCTTATGCAAACAGCGGTGGGAGAAAGAAGAATTAATGCAGCAGCAACGGTTAGTGGAACATTGGTGTTAAAAGGAACAGTTGCAGCAATGGGTGGGGAAGCAATCCTAAAAATGGCAGGTGAAGCAAGACAGCTTTATGATGAAACATGCGAGGTTACTTATCTTCCCATATTTACTGAGCCAACTGCCGAGTCAAACCAATTCGCTCGCGAAGCATACGAATATTACGTAGGTAATCAAGACAAATATCCTACATGGAAAAACCGAATCGATGCTTCTGCTTTCGCAAACTTAGCAGCTTTTGATATTCAAAGTATTGCTCATTCATTGTCGCCAACACCGGTATTATTTATTGCCGGCAGCAATGCCTTAACAGGACCCCTTAGTCAAAATGCTTATGATAACGCAAAAGAACCTAAGGAACTTTTTTGGATAGATGGAGCAACTCATATGAGCTTGTACTACAATGAGGATCATATTAATCAAGCAGTAGAAAAACTTGATCTATTTTTTAAAGAAAAATTAAATTAATTTTTAAAGTTTTAAACCCTTCGGAATAAATTCCAATTGTATATAAAAGGGACTTGTGGTTCAGTGGATTACAAGTCCCTTTTTATTTTTAGTGTTGATGGGAGAAGATTAAGATCTAAAGTTGATTAATATTTAGAATTATTTTTTATTTTATTGAATTTATGAGTCTTTTTTAATAAAAAGAAGGATTTTTAAAATACATGCTGTATATAATAAATAAACATAATTTAAAGTAAATGTGTATATATAAACCTAATTATTTTTAAAAGAAAAGGAGCCGAAGAGGAAAGATACCAAAGCTGATGAGAGCTTGGTGAAATAACAATCCTTTTACAATGAGATATTATTTAGAAGAAAAAACGCACAAATTAAGGGAGAAAGTTGAAAAAGAAGTTCTTGGCTGGCCAAAAGTTAGTACGAAAAAAATGTTTGGCTGCCCCTGCTACAAGAGAGATGGCAAACTTTTCGCATTTCTGGTTACGGAAGGTATAGTCATCACACATATTAGCGATGAAGACAGAGAAAAGTTATCCAGGCTATTTCAGACAGGCCCGTTTCATGCTGGAAAAAGAATTGTAGATAGCTGGTTAAGAATTCCTATAATTAACATAAATGATATCGATAAAATAATGCCCTTTGTCAGAAAAAGTTATAAATACGTATTATAGTATGTATGATAATTATGTTTTTTTGTAGGAAAATAGGAAATTTTACGCTAAGCCAAAAAAGAAGTCGCTTGAGTAAAAAGGTCAATAAGTATGAGTAAAATACTGCAAAAATTAAGAGGAGTTGATTTAAGGTCTATAGGGAAAGCCGATGAAGTAGTTCAAGATATTTTAAATGATCCTTCTTTATTCAAAGAAGTTTTTGAAGGGATGTTGAA
>DAOVIY010000014.1 GCA_030673525.1 bacterium
ATCCTTAATATTTTTCTCTTTGTAAATTCATATTTTGCCTTTTCTGTCTCTTGTGATAAAATACTCTTAGTTTTAACTACTTGACTTATATATTATGTATTTTACCCATCTTCATGTCCATAGCCACTATTCTTTATTAGATGGCTTGCCCCGTCCAGAGCAGCTTTTAAAGCAGGCAAAGGAAATGGGTTTGGATGCGTTGGCTTTGACTGACCACGGGGTAATGTATGGGGCAATAGAATTTTATTCTCTTGCTAAAAAGATGGGGATTAAACCAATAATTGGTTGCGAAGTTTATCTAGCTTCGCGTTCTCTTACTGATAAAACGCCAAAAGTTGATGCTAAATTATATCACCTTATACTTTTGGCGAAAAATAAAACAGGTTATCATAATTTATTAAAACTGGTTACCATCGGAGAACTGGAGGGTTTTTATTATAAACCTCGTATAGACAAGGAAGTTTTAAAAAAATATAGTGACGGATTAATTGCGCTTTCAGCATGTGTAAAAGGTGAAATTCCCTCAGCGCTTTTGGCAGAAGATTTTAAAAAAGCATTAGAATTAGCTAAAGAATATCAGAAAATTTTTGGAAAAGATAATTTTTATTTAGAATTACAACATCACCCAGAGTTGCCAGATCAGAAAAAGATTAATGATGGGTTATTGAAAATTTCCAAAGAATTAAATATTCCGGCAATTATAACAACCGATATTCATTATATTAAAAAAGAAGATAAAGGAGCTCAGGATGTTCTTTTGGCAATTCAAACAGGGACTGATATTGAGAATGAAGATCGTTTGAGTATGAAAGAAATGGAATTGTATTTTAAATCACAGGAGGAGATTATAAAGGATTTTTCTGACCATCCTGAATTATTTGAAAATATTAAGAAAATAGTTGAACAATGCAATTTAGAATTAGATCTTGGAGAAGTAATTTTGCCACATTTTACTACGCCCAAAAAAGAAGATTCTTTCCAGTATTTAAAAAAGTTATCCTTACAGAATTTTAAGAAGATATATTCTTTAGAGAATAAAAAAGCTAAAGAGAGATTTGATTATGAGTTAGATGTAATTAGCAAAACCGGTTTTGCCGATTATTTTTTGATAATTGAAGATTTTATTCGTTTTACTAAAGAAAAAGGTATATTAACTAACACAAGAGGGTCTGCAGCTGGAAGTTTAATCGCATATGTTTTGGGTATTACATCTGTTGATCCATTAGAGCATGGACTTTATTTTGAACGTTTTTTAAACCTAGAAAGGATTCAACCGCCAGATATAGATTTGGATATTGCTGATAATAGAAGAGCGGATTTAATTAATTATATAACTGAAAAATATGGACAGAATCATGTGGCTCAGATTATTACTTTTGGAATAATGAAGTCTCGTTTAGCTGTTCGCGACGTTACTAGAGCATTGGGCCATCCATATGCGTTAGGAGATCGAATCTCTAAACTTCTTCCGCAAAATATAACGATTAAAAAAGCATTAAGTATAGTCCCAGAGCTTAGGCAATTATATGAAACTAATACTGATACTCAGAATATTATTGATATGGCTCAGCAATTAGAAGGTGTGGCTCGTCATGCCTCAACTCATGCTGCTGGAGTGGTTATTTCTCGCGAACCTTTAGTTAATTATAGTCCTTTACAACATTCAAGCAGGAATGACCAAGAGATAATAACTCAGTATGATATGTATTCTTTGGAAAGAATTGGATTGCTTAAAATTGATATTTTAGGATTAGCCAATTTAACCATTATAAAAAATGCTTTAAGAATTGTTAAAAAGGTTTATGGCGATGAAGTAGATTTAGATAAAATAGATTATAAAGATAAAAAGGTTTACAAATTACTTTCTGATGGAAATACAGTAGGAGTATTTCAAGTAGAGTCGGCGGGTATGAGAAGATATCTTCAGGAATTAAAGCCAACAACTTTTGAAGATATTATGGCTATGCTTTCCTTGTATCGTCCTGGGCCAATGGAATTCATTCCAACCTTTATTAATCGAAAAAGGGGAAAAGAAAAGATTATTTATCTTCATCCTAAGTTGAAGACGATTTTAGGCAAAACTTACGGAGTTTGTATTTACCAAGAAGGGCTCATGCAGATAGCTCATGATTTGGCTGGTTTTTCTATGACTGAGGCTGATGTTCTCAGAAAAGCTGTTGGTAAAAAAATTAAAACATTATTGCAAGCTCAGAAAGAAAAATTAATAGAAGGGATGATAAAGAATAATATTAAGAAACCAGTCGCGGAAAAAATTTGGGCCTGGGTAGAACCTTTTGCGCGTTATGGTTTTAACAAAAGCCATAGCGCTTCTTACGCGCGCATTACCTATCAAACAGCTTGGCTTAAAGCGCATTATCCAAACGCTTTTATGGCCGCTCTTTTGACTTCAGATTTTGGTGATTTAGACAGAATTGCTATTGAAATAGCTGAATGCCAAAGATTGGGCATTGAAGTAATGTCTCCTTCTGTAAATGAATCTTTTGCAGAATTTGGTATAGACAAAAAAACAGGGAATATTTATTTTAGCTTAGCAGCTATAAAAAATGTAGGTGAGGGAGTTGCTATTATAATTCAAGAAGAAAGACAAAATAATGGTATTTTTAAAAACCTTACTGATTTTTTAAAAAGAATGCCGCGTCAGGCTCTAAATAAAAAGAGTTTAGAAAGCCTTATTAGAGCTGGAGCATTGGATTGTTTTGGAGATAGAGAATTAATGGCCGATCATTCAGAAGAAATTTTAGATTGGGTTTATCGGTTTCACAATCATCAAAATGACCAGCAAATGAGTTTGTTTAATGAGAGCAAGTCCGACGATATACTTGAACATTTAAAAAGGAATAATTCTATTAAGCCATCTGATAAAACAAAAAGAATAAATTGGGAAAGAGAATATTTAGGTATTTATCTTACTGGTCATCCTTTGGATAGTTATAAAAATGTCTTAGGTAAAATAGCGCTTACAGTCAGTCAGTTAGATCCTCGTCATCTTGGAAGAAAAATTAAAGTTTGCGGTTTTATTTCACGTATTCAAAAGGTAAGAACAAAAATGGGAAAACCAATGGTTTTTACGCGCTTGGCTGATTATGATAATTCTATTGAAGTCGTTTTATATCCAACAGTACTAAGTAATAATTTAGCTGTTCTTCATGAAGATAAAGTATTATTAATAGAAGGCAGGATGGATAAAAGAAATGGCAGTTATCAGATTATTGGGGAAAGATTAGAAGAAATTGAGCCAATGGAGGCCTGATGCTTGAAAGTTTTTAATATAAAACATATAATATTTAACAACCTTTTAATAGGCAGTATTATGAAAGAAGATTCTTTAGAAATTATTCGTCATTCTATGGCTCACGTATTAGCTTTAGCTATAAAGAATTTATATCCTAAAGCTAAATTTGGTATTGGACCAACAATAGAAAACGGTTTTTATTATGACATAGATATTGGTAAAACTTTATCTATGGAAGATTTGCCGAAGATTGAAGTAGAAATGAAAAGAATTATTAAGCAGGGAGTACCTTTTAAAAAGAAAAATATTTCTTTGAAAGAAGCAAAAGATATTTTTAAAAAATTAGACCAGTCTTACAAAATTGAGCTTTTGAAGGATTTAGAAAAATATGGAACTACAGATCAAAATGAAATATTAAAAATCAAGAATGATAAAGATAAAAAGAAAAATATTAAAGTACCGAAAGCCGTAACAATTTATCAAGTTGGTGAGTTTGTAGATTTATGTCGTGGACCACATGTAAAGAATACTAAAGATCTTCCATTAAGTTTCAAGCTTAATAAAGTTTCTGGCGCTTATTGGCGTGGTAAGGAAACTAATCCAATGTTGCAAAGAATTGTTGGAATTGCTTTTTCAAAAGGAAAGGAATTGAAAGAATATCTATATCTATTAGAAGAAGCGGAAAAAAGAGACCATCGAAAATTAGGCAAAGAACTGGATTTATTTAGTTTTCACAAAGAAGGTGTTGGTTTTCCTTTTTTTCATAACAAAGGAATGATTCTTCGGAATATTTTAGAGAACTATTGGAAAAAAGAACATCAAGAAAGTGGTTATACTGAAGTTAAAACTCCAATACTTTTGAATAAAACATTATGGGTGAAGTCAGGTCATTGGGACCATTACAAAGAAAATATGTATTTCACAAAGATTGACGAAGAAGATTATGCTATCAAACCAATGAATTGCCCAGGAGGGATTTTAATTTATCAGAATTCTTTACATAGCTACAGGGATTTGCCATTAAAAGTGGCGGAATTAGGATTAGTTCACAGGCATGAATTATCTGGAGTTTTGGCAGGTTTATTTAGAGTAAGATGCTTTACTCAAGATGATGCTCATATATATATGACCCCAGAACAAATCAAAGACGAAATAAAAAAAGTGATAGATTTAACTGATCGTATATATAAAAAGTTTGGATTTTCTTATCATGTGGAACTTAGCACTAAGCCGGAAGACGCAATGGGTTCTGATAAGATATGGGAAGATGCTACAAATGGACTAAGGGGCGCCTTAGAAGAAAAAAAGATGGATTATATTTTAAAGGAGGGAGATGGAGCTTTTTATGGGCCAAAAATTGATTTTCATTTAAAAGATTGTTTAGGAAGAAGCTGGCAATGCGGCACGATTCAGTTGGATTTTATTATGCCAGAACAATTTGATCTTTTTTACATTGATAAAAATGGAGATAAAAAAAGACCTGTTATGTTACACAGAACTATTTTAGGTAGTATTGAAAGATTTATGGGTATACTTATTGAAAATTTTGCTGGGGCATTTCCTTTATGGTTGGCTCCAATTCAAGTTGTTGTTGCTCCCATAAAAGACGAAAATATTGATTATGCCAAAAAGATTATTCAATTACTTCAGCAAAAAGAATTAAGGGTTGAACTTCTGGCTGGAGACGAAACATTATCTAAAAGAATAAGGCAAGCAGAGATTCAAAAGATTCCTTATATTTTGGTAGTGGGAGATAAAGAAGAGAAAAACAAGAATATTGCGGTAAGAAAAAGGAAAAAAGGGGATATTGGAAGTATGACAATAGCTAAATTTTGTGATATAATTCTAAAGGAAAGTAAAAAATAATAATAAATAAAAATATGAAAAAAATAATTTTAGGTTTGCTAATTTGTGGTTTAATTAGCGGAGTTTCTGCAAATTTTATATTTGCTGAAGAAACCACGACAACTACGATCGCTGAAACCCCTACAACTACTGTTGTTGATGCGACTACAACGACTTTACTAGAGGAAGAAGAACTTTCTGTTCCTTGGGCATTAGGGTTAAAAAAAGTAGGATTACTTCCAACAAGTCCTTTTTATTTTTTGAAAGAATGGTGGAGAGGATTGAAAGTAGGATGGATTAGAGATCCAATAAAAAAGAGTGAAGCGCAGTTACAAATACTTTCAGAAAAATTAGCTGAAGCAGAAGAAGTGGCAAAAAGGACCTCTAAACCAGAAGTATTGGAAAAAGCCTTTGGTAATTATACAAATACAATGGATAAATTAAAAACACGATTGGAAGGACTCGAAGGAACTTCGGAAAATCCAAATATTGATAAACTTCTTGATAGAGTAACAGAAGCTGAGATTCGTCATTCAGAAGTTTTGGATAAGATTTTAGAAACAGTTCCGCAGGCTGTTGCTCAAGTTGAAAAAGTCCGTCAGAATATTAATCAAGCTCTACCCCTTCTCCGTTTAAAATTTGAAAATCAGGAAGAATTTATGAATCGTTTAGATAATAAATTACAAGAATTACAACCCTTAAAGCCTGCGCCAGTTGGGGAATTTCGGCAATTACGAATAATGGAAAGTACGCGAGAACAACTTCAGCAAACGAATTTAGAAGATTACCCAGATCATATTCAGGCTAAAGCAGAGCAGCTCCAAGAAAAATTAGAAAACAAGATACAGCAAAGAGTTCAGGTTTTAGAAAAGCAAGGTTTTGCTGCCAGTACTATACAGAATATTATAAAGGTATTGCCAATACCAACTCCAAAGATTCCTAACAGGCGTTTACCAAAAACACCACCGCCAGGAACTGACACAACCACAACTACAGTTGGAGATACAACTACAACTACAGTTTCTGACACAACTACTACTACGGTTGCTGACACAACCACAACTACAGTTGCTGATACAACTACTACAACTACAGTTGGAGATACGACTACAACTACAGTTGGAGACACAACCACAACCACAGTTTCTGACACAACTACCAATTAATCTTTTTATGTCTTATCAACATAATAAAATTGAACCCAAATGGCAAAAGATTTGGGCTAAGAACAACTATAAAATTTGGCATACTGCTGATAAATCTAAAAAGCAACACATCTATATTTTAGATATGTTTCCTTATCCTTCAGGAGAAGGTCTTCATGTGGGGCACATAGAAGGATATACTGCTTCTGATATTTTATCTCGTTATTATCGGATGAAAGGTTATGATGTTTTACATCCAATGGGGTGGGATGCTTTTGGATTACCAGCAGAAAATTATGCCATAAAAACCAAGAAAAATCCCAAAGAAGTAGTGGCGAAAAATATTAAACATTTTCGCAAGCAGCTTCAGGTAATGGGCTTTAGTTATGATTGGCAAAGAGAAGTCAACACTACTGACCATAATTATTATAAGTGGACTCAATGGATATTTTTGCAGCTTTATAAACACGGCTTAGCTTATGAAGATGAAATTTCTGTTAATTGGTGTCCTTCTTGCAAGACTGTTTTAGCTGATGAAGAAGTTGTTGGAGGTAAATGTGATCGTTGTGGCACTTTAGTAATAAAAAGAAAATTAAAACAATGGGTTTTAAAAATAACAGCTTACGCAGATAGATTATTAAAGGATTTAAATTTATTGGATTGGCCTGAACGCGTAAAAACAATGCAGAGAAATTGGATTGGCCGTTCTGAAGGCGTGGATATAGAATTTAAAGTTGTTGGGCATGAAGAATATATTAAAGTTTTTACGACCAGAACTGATACAATTTTTGGAGCCACTTATTTAGTATTGGCTCCAGAGCATCCTTTAATAAAAAAGATTACCTCAGAAAGTTCTAGTTCTGAAGTGAAAAAGTATATTGAGCAAGCTTCACAAAAATCAGATTTTGAAAGACAAGCTGAGATTAAAGAAAAAACAGGAGTATTTACTGGGACTTATGCTATAAATCCTGCTAATAGGGAAAGAGTGCCGATTTGGGTGTCTGATTATATTTTGATGAGTTATGGAACTGGAGCGATAATGGGAGTTCCTGCTCATGATGAACGAGATCTTCAATTTGCTGAACAGTTTCGCTTGCCAGTAAAAGAGGTTATTTCATCAGATGGAATATTAATGAATTCCGGGCCGTTTAATGGTGTTCCTGCAATAATAGCTCAAGAAAAAATTGCTCTTTATATTGGGGGTAAGAAAAATGTTCGTTATAAATTAAGAGATTGGATTTTTTCTCGCCAGAGATATTGGGGAGAACCTATCCCTATAATTAAATGTTCTAAATGCGGTAATGTGCCGCTAAAGGAAAGTGAATTGCCGTTAAAACTGCCTGAGATTAAAAAATATCAACCAAGCGGAAAGAGTGAATCGCCATTAGCAGACATTTTGTCATGGGTAAATGTAAAGTGCCCAAAATGTAAAGGTCCTGCCAAAAGAGAAACAAATACAATGCCGCAATGGGCAGGCTCTTCATGGTATTTTTTGCGTTATTTAGATCCAAAGAATAAGAAAAAATTAGTTGATATTAAAAAAGAAAAATACTGGATGCCAGTTGATATTTATATTGGAGGAGTGGAGCATGCAGTCTTACATCTTTTATATGCTCGTTTCTGGCATAAATTCTTTTATGATATTGGAGTGGTTTCTACTATAGAGCCGTTTTCTTGTTTGATTAATCAAGGAATTATTTTGGGTGAAGATGGAGAAAAAATGTCTAAATCAAGGGGTAATGTGATAAGTCCTGATGATATCATTAAAAAATATGGGACTGATAGCTTGAGAATGTATGAAATGTTTATGGGGCCTTTATCTTTTTCAAAGCCATGGAGCAGCCAGGGAGTTATTGGAATACATCGTTTTCTTAATAGAGTTTGGTATTTAGTAACTGAAAAAGATCCATTACTTGGTAAAAAATCTAAAAAAAAGAAAAAAGAGGAAAAATTAATTGTGACTGCGGAGGCAAAAAGAAAACTGAAAGAGAATTTAAAAAACCTGGAAAGGACCAGACATAAAACTATTAAAAAAGTAACAGAAGATTTAGAAAAACTTCATTTTAATACAGCTATTAGTTCTTTAATGGAATATGTTAATCAGCTATATGAGGTTCCTCTGGAAAAAGTAGATAAGAAACATTTGGAAAGTTTGGTTTTGCTTTTGTCTCCATTTGCCCCTCATCTATCTGAGGAGTTGTGGAATTCATATCTAAAACATCGAAAATCTGTTACACAGGAAAAATGGCCTACTTTTAAGCCTCATTTAACAGAAGAAATAGATTTTGTATTAATAGCTCAAATAAATGGTAAAACAAGAGCCAAAATAAAGATTAAAAAAGGCATTAATAAAGTAGAAGCTGAAAAATTAGCAAAAAGCTTTTCATTGGTGAAAAAGTATCTGAGTAAAAAGAAAATAAAGAAAGTCATTTTTGTTAAAGACAAACTCATCAATTTTGTAATATGAAAAAAGTTGTAGTTATTGGTGGGGGCACAGGAGTATTTACTGTTTTAACTGGTTTGAAGAATTATCCTTTTCATTTGTCTGCTATTATTACAACAGCAGATGATGGTGGTTCTTCAGGGGTTTTGCGGGAAGAATTTGGCATTTTGCCTCCAGGAGACATTAGAAGAGCATTAGTAGCTCTTTCTTCTGATAGTCCTATTTTAGCTAATTTATTTAATTATCGCTTTGAAAACGGAAAAGGATTAAAGGGGCATAGTTTTGGCAATCTTTTTCTTACTGCTTTAGAAAGAATTACAGGTGATTTTAATCAAGCTATTAAAGAAGCAGCAAAAATTTTAGGAATTAAAGGAAAAGTAATTCCTGTTACTTTGGATTATACGCGTCTTTTTGCCCGTTTGGAAAATGACCTTTTAGTAGTAGGAGAGTCAAACATTGATGTTCCTAAGCATGATGGCAGTTTATTTATAAAAGAAGTATTTTTAAATCCAGAAGCAAAAGCATGTAAAGACGCCATTAAAGCTATTAAGGAGGCAGATGTTATTATTATTGGACCTGGCGATCTATATACCAGTATTATTCCTAATTTTTTGGTAAAAGGGATAAAAAAGGCAATGAAGAAATCACAAGCAAAAAAGATTTATGTTTGTAACATAATGACAAAATACGGAGAGACAAATAAGTTTACAGCAGAGGATTTTTTTGCTACATTAGAGAAATATCTTGGAAAAGGAATAATTGATTATTTTCTTGTAAATATTGAAAAACCAAAAGATTATTATTTGGGTAAATATAAGAAAGAGAAAGCTGAATTGGTTAAATATAATAGAAAATTATTAAGTTTTTGGAAAAAACCAAAAGTGATTTTTACTCGTCTATTAAGACAAGGGTCATTACTTCGTCATCATCCTAAGAAGTTGGCAAAAGCAATCTGTCAGCTGGCAGATTAACGTTATTGTTATTTATTAGTTGTTATTAATTATGAACAGAGAAGAATTTTCAGAGTTTTACGACAAAAATATAGATAAAGTTTTCCGTTTTGTCTATCTTCGTGTAGACACTACAGAAACAGCCCAAGACTTAACTTCTTTGGCTTTTTTAAAGTTATGGAAAAGACAGGATTCTGAAATATTCAATCCAACCGCCTTTCTTTATCGTATAGCAAGAAATCAAATTATTGATTTTTATCGTGAAAAAAGCAAAAAGCCTCTTTCATTAGATAAAGTCGGGGAAATAGCTGATTTTCAGGTTGCTCAACCGACTTTTTCTCAGAAAATTGAATTAACTTTGGAAATGGAGAGTATTAAAAAAGTTCTTCATAATATAAAGCCTGTTTATGCTGATGTTATTATTTGGCATTATGTGGATGATTTATCCAGCAAAGAGATTGCGCAAATACTCAAAAAAAGAGAAGGCAATATAAGGGTGATAATCCATAGAGCATTGAAGGCGCTTAAAGAGCAATTAGAAGTGTAACAAATTGTTGTTTTTCACGTCTTGTGTAGTAGAAAGAAATTATGCAAGAAAAAGACCTTATTCAAAAATTACAAAATTTAAAACAAATAAAACCCAATCATGATTGGGTTTTTTGGCTTAAAGCCAATATCTTACAGACCAAACCTAATAATTTATACAATAGACCCAGAGTTAAACTGGCAGCTTTTTCTTTTGTTTCCAAGTATCAAAAAACATTAGTTCCTTCCTTATTAGCTTTCTTTTTTGTTTTTTCTTTTGTTTTTGCTCAGACAACTTTACCAGGTAATGTTCTATATCCAATAAAAACTTTGACTCAGAATACCAAGATTTATCTTGCTTCTGAAAACACAAAACCTGTTGTTCGTTTGGAAATTGCAAAAGCAAGAATGGAAGATTTAAGTAAGGTTGAAAATTATGAGAAAGAGATAAGTACTATTGCAAAAAATATTGGAAGAGATTTAGAAATTGTTCCTGAAGAAATTAAAAAGATAAATAAAAAACAAATTGTCTTAAATGTTTCAAAAGATATTCAAGAAAAAAGTAAAGATTTAAAAGAGCTTGCAGATAAAATTTCTTTAGAAGATAAAGAAAGAGAAGAATTAAATAAAAGCGTAGAAAATTCTCAGTCTCAGGTTCTTGCCCTTATTATAGAAACCACTGAAGAAATTAATCAGTGTCCAGGTTATTTACAAAATAAATTAGCAGAATTAGAAAAATATTTTACTGATACTCAAGAAGGATTATATCAATGGTCTCCTGATGATATTATTAAATCTCGGAAATTACTTATAGAAGCAAGTAGTGCTTTTAAAGCTGGAGATTGCTTGACAGCGATGGAAAAGATTGAAAGTATTAACAAATTATTGTCAATCTACTCTTTGGATGTTCAGGTCGAAACAGAAACACCAAAGATGTAAGATTTTCCTGCCAAAACTTTGGTAGGTAAAGGTTATTGCCCATAAGAAACTGATGGGTGCATAAAGAGCGCTCTTCATTAGTTTCAAGGCTGGTCGTTAATAACTA
>DAOVIY010000004.1 GCA_030673525.1 bacterium
AAAATCTGTTCAGAAAAAACCTGATTAAGGGTTACTAATTCCAGCCGAAAAGAAGAGCCAGAAATCAAAACGGTTTTTATTTCCTTTTTCTCGAAAACAGAACTAAGCGTCTTAGGACGATAGCGAAGTATAGCCTCAATACTTTTAACTGTTTTGGGATCACCAGTAATTAATAATTTTATTATTTTATCTTCTGAATCACGAGGAGCCATTTCGCCTAAACTATATAAAACAGTTCTCTTATCTGGATTGTCAACAGCTATCACTCCCTCTGGAAGATTGATCTCTGCTTCTACTTCCTGAAGGCTTACCCTAGAATTATTATTTAAAACAAAATGAAATTCTTTTATCTCACCTGACTTTGCTTCATCTGGCCCTAAAAAAGCAAAAGTTATTCCTCCGCTTTTTACAAAGCTCCAAACAAAATAACT
Organism: bacterium; assembly: GCA_030673525.1. Lineage (GTDB taxonomy): Bacteria > Patescibacteriota > Minisyncoccia > UBA6257 > UBA6257 > DAOVIY01. The sequence goes on from DAOVIY010000004.1 coordinate 432, forward strand.
TGCAGCTAAAATAAGAATTGTAATCAATGCTCCTCCCCAAAAAGTTTTTAAAAAATCCTTTATTTTCATATTATTTATTACAATTTATATTGATAATGTTACTACATTATATCTGATTTTATTACTAAAGTAAATTTATTAAGAAACTTCTGGAGATATTTTTTTTCTTTGAGGATCTCTCTAACAAGAATGACTTGTGAGAAATCTCCAAAAGTAGAATTAAATAAAAAAATTAGAAATTTTCTTTGTTGGCTATTGATAGGCCAATCATTTTTGTCATGGTGCAACTGACAAACAATTCCTTTTCTCTCAAAACTAAAAAATTTATTATTAGTTTTACTGCCACATTCGATACATCCATCTAAAAATGGTGAAAAACCAAGAATTTTCAAAAACTGAGCATTAAAATATATCCATGTAAAATCAGCTGTTTCAGGAAATTTATTTAAGTTCTTTTCTAAAAAATAAAAGGTATCAAAAAGTAATTTCCAAATATCAGCATCAGATTGTTTCTCTATAACTAACTCGTTAACTAAATCTGCAATCCAAAAAGCTATGGTAAGGGCTTTCTCTTTTTTCTTTATCCCTAAATAAGGAATTTCTTCCAACGCAGTAATCAAGCGCAGATTATGAGACATTGTAAAATGAATTTGTGTCAATGTTGGTATTTCTAAGTGTCCCGCAAGCTTAGCATTAATCTTTCTTGCCCCCAAAGCTAATAAACTTAATTTTCCAAATTCTTGGGTAAAAAAAATATAGCGGCGATTATGCTCTTTAATTGGTTCTTGCTTTAAAACAAAAGCTAAAGTTGAGTAATATTCCATTTAGATTTATCATATCACAAAAGAAAAATATTAAAAAATATCTTGAAAATATGCTTATTTTGTGATATTTTAAAAGAATACCTTCCCCTCGTAGCTTAATTGGATAAAGCATTAACTTGCGGAGTTAGAGATTGCAGGTTCGAGTCCTGCCGAGGGGACGAATTTATATAGCACTATGATTAAACTTTCCAATTCTGTATCAGAAATACGCGGTATTGGTCCGCGTTATTTAAAATACTTGGAAAAATTAGAAATAAAAACAATAAAAGATTTACTTTGGTATTTTCCTTTCCGTTATGAAGATTTTTCCAAAATCAAAAAAATAAACGAAATAAAACCAGAAGAAAAGTGTTCAATAATAGGAGTTGTTAAAAAAATCAATGTAAGACGGACATTCAGAAAAAAAATGATCATTATTGAGGCTATAATTGAAGATAGCACAGGCCAAATTATTGCAATTTGGTTTAATCAAATTTATTTATTAAAAAATATACCTTTGGGTGCAACTCTTTCTCTCTCGGGAAAAGCAAAAAGAAGAGGGAAAAAATTAATCCTTTCCAGTCCATCTTATGAAATCATTTCCAAGCAAAAACTGGAAAAGAGATTTTATCAGGAAACAGTACATACTGGCCGCCTAGTCCCTATATATTCAGAAACAAAAGGCTTAAGCTCCCGCGCTTTACGTTATTTTATAAAACCGCTTTTAGAATTGGCTCGGAATATAGAAGATACGCTTCCTGATTTTATACTTAAAAAACATCGGTTAATTGGACTCCAGAAATCGCTTAATCAAATTCATTTTCCATCATCTTTACTTCTAGCAAAAAAAGCAAAAAGAAGATTTGTTTTTGAATCATTATTACTTTCCCAACTTTATCTTTTAAAAATAAAAAGAAAAAACGCCCTTTTAAAAGCCCCAAAAATTAACCTTAATATTCCTCTTCTTCAATCATTTACAAATTCTTTATCATTTCCTTTTACTGAATGCCAAAGAAAAACAATATGGGAAATCGCTAAAAATCTTCATCAAAGACCAATGAACCGGCTTTTAGAAGGAGAAGTAGGCTCTGGAAAAACTATAGTCGCTGTTGCCGCAAGTTTATTAACAATAAAATCAGGATATCAAGTGGCTGTAATGGCCCCAACAGAAATATTGGCTAAACAACATTTTAATGAATTTAAAAAGATTCTTAAACCATTCCAAGTAAAAATCGCCCTCTTAACATCTTCAACAACAAAAATTTATGACGATGAATTAGAAGGTAAAATTTCTAAACAATCGTTAAATAAAATCATTGCTTCCTCAAATCCTATCCTTGTAATCGGAACTCATGCTCTTATTCAAAAGAATGTTCGTTTTAGCTGTTTAGGATTAATTATTGTTGATGAACAACATCGTTTTGGCATAAAGCAAAGAAAAAAACTTATTGCTAAAAACGCTAATAAAAATGAAATACCGCATCTTTTATCAATGACGGCCACGCCTATTCCCCGTACTTTGGCTCTGGCTTTTTACGGAGACTTAGACCTTTCTATATTAGATGAACTACCAAAAGGAAGAAAAAAAATAATTACCAAGGTTATTACTCCAAAGGGCAGAGAAAAAGTTTATGGTTTTATTCGTGAAGAAATTAATAAGGGCAGACAAGCTTTTGTTATTTGCCCAAGAATTGAAGAAACAGAAATATCTGATATTAAAGCAAAAGACCTAATTACTTTATCAGAACGATTAAATTATGAAGTAAAAGCAGTAAAAAAAGAATGCAAAAAACTATCAGAAGAAATTTTCCCTGACTTAAAGGTTGCTATGCTACATGGAAAAATGAAGCCAAAAGAAAAAGAAATTATAATGAAAGATTTTCAAGAAAACAAAATCAACCTTTTAGTATCCACTTCTGTAATAGAAGTAGGCATTGACATTCCAAATGCATCCATAATGATAATCGAAGGGGCAGAACATTTTGGTCTGGCGCAATTACATCAATTTAGAGGAAGGATTGGAAGATCACATTACCAGTCTTATTGTTTTCTTTTTTCCGAATCGCCACAACGTTCTATCACTAATAGATTAAAAACATTAGTGGAATGTAATGACGGGTTTCATCTCGCAGAAATAGATCTTTCTTTAAGGGGTCCTGGAGAATTTTTAGGCACTAAACAATCCGGAATCCCTGACTTAGTTATGAGCTCACTTCTTGATAAAAAATTCATAGAAAAAGTTCATAAACAAGCGCAAGAAATCCTCCAGCAAGATCCTTCATTAAAAAAATGGCCTTTATTTTTAGCCAGTTTTCAAAAATTTACCCAAAAGACACACCGATTTTAGAATAATTTAACGTCAATCTCTTTTTTCTCCTTTTTATTCCAATAAGTAATTTTAATTACATCGCCAATTTTATATTGTGCTAATATTCGAGATAAATGAAATTGTTTAGTTATCTTTTCTTCATTAATTTCCAAAATAATATCACCCTCTTTTAACCCGGCTTTCTCTGCTACTCCTCCAGAAACTATACCACCTCGCCCAGGAATTGTTTCGTGAATAATAAAAGCACCATAATTAAAAGAAAAATGATGAAGTTTTTGCATTTCTTCATCAATTAAAAAATACCTTACGCCTAAACTGGGACGACATAACTTCCCATATTTTTTTATATCCTCCAAAATACTTTTAGCTTGATTAACAGGGATAGCAAAACCAATATTTTCCACACCTAAAACCACTGCTGTACAAATACCTATAACTTTTCCTGAAAGATTGATCAAAGGCCCGCCAGAATTTCCAGGATTAATGGCTGCATCTGTTTGAATCAAACCAAAAAATTCTTGAATATCATCCCCAATTTCTGTTTTGATATCTCGTGAAAGCCCTGAAACAATTCCACGAGAAACAGTATTTTGAAATTCCCCTAAGGCATTACCAATGGCAACAACGGTTTGACCTAATTTTAATTGTGAAGAATTGGCAAACTTTAAATAAGGAAAATTATCGCCATCAATTTTTAACACAGCAATATCAGTTATTTTATCTCTAACTAAAATCTGACATGAAAAAGTTTTGTTTTGCCAAACTACAGCATAAGAAGCATCTTCGTCTTCAACTATGTGACGATTTGTTAAAATATAACCATCATGAGAAACAAAAAATCCTGAACATCCGCCAATTTTAACCATGCCTTTTTCATCTACCAAGCTTCTTGCTATATTTACTCTAATCTCTTTTTTAATTTTTGATAATTCTTTAGACATTAAAACAGCTACTACTGAAGGTGTAGCTGTCTTTACTGCTTTAATAGTTTGATCAGATTCTAAAAAAAACATAATCTTATGTGCGCGGGAGAGGACTCGAACCTCCACGTCCTTGCGGACACCAGCCCCTCAAGCTGGCCTGGCTACCAATTACAGCACCCGCGCAAAAAAATACTATTTAATCTCTTTTTTTAATTTGGCACGAATCTGTTTCTGAGATTTATCCCTAAGAAAATATAATTTTGCCCTCCTTACTCGAGCGGCTCTAACTAATTCAATCTTTTTTATTTTTGGAGAAAAAACCGGTAATATCCACTCCACGCCTATTCCATTCATTATTCTTCTTATAGTAATAGTGGCACCTGGTTCTTTACCGTGCTTTCTTGCTATCACTAACCCTTCTATATGCTGTGTTTTTTCTTTGTCCCCATCTTTAATACTCTTAGAAATCTTAATATACATTCCGGGTTTTATTTCTTCTGCTTTTATTTCAGTCATATTTAATAATTTTAAATCCGTGCTATTACTTTAACATAGACAAATCGCTTTAGTCAATTTTAAGCTCTATTTGTCGCAATATATTCTTTAAATCCTCTGGTAAAGGCGCCTCCGCTTTAATCAGTTTTCCAGAAGGTAAAACAAAGGAAATTGTTTGAGCATGAAGGAAATGACGAGATAAATTTAATTTATTTAATTTTTTCGATTTACCATACATTTTATCGCCAGCCACAGGAAAACCAATGCTTGCTAAGTGTACTCTTATTTGGTGTGTGCGACCAGTTCGAGGAAAAATCTCCAAAAGTGTATACCCTTTATATGACTTCAAAACTTTATATTGTGTTAAGGCAATCTTTCCTTTACCTTTTTGGACCACAACTTTTCTTTTTATATGTGATTTTTTAGAACGTATTAAGGGTAGATCTATTATTCCTTGTTGTTTTTTAATCTCTCCTTTTACTAACGCGATATATTTCTTTTTTATTTTTCTTGTTTTGAAAAGATTTTTAAAATAATTAAATATAAAATTATTCTTAGTAAGAATGAGCGCACCTGATGTTTCTTTATCCAAGCGATGCACAATGCCTGGCCTTAATTGGTCTTCGCCTACATCAAAAACAAAAGGATATTTTTGTAAAAACCAACTGGCAATTGACGGATTATTAACATTCTTAACAGTCGGATGGACTATTATTCCCGCAGATTTATTAATAATTAATAAATCTTTATTCTCATATAGAATCTTTGGCTCAGGAAAAATGGATTGAGGTCTTATTGAAAATAATTCTTTAGTTGAATCTAAAAAATCAGAAATTTCTAATAAAATCTTTTCTTCCCCTTTTAAAATAAAACTCGGCTTAATTTTGTTTTTACCTACTATTTTTATTTTCCCTTTTTTAATACAATTAATAATTTTTTCACGGGAAATATCCTTTATTTTCTTCTTTAAATATTTATCTAGACGAATAGGTTTGAAAAGCTGCTCAACGATTATAGTTTTGATCATAAATTTTCTTTATTTTTTGGGAAGTTTTTTTAAAATCGTGCGGAACAATTAATTCTAAACTCTTTTTTCCCAATTTATTTCTTAGATTTTTGTTTTTAATAATTTCTACAATTGCTTCAGCATAATCTTCTGGCTTTAATGCTTCTACTAAAAATCCATTTCCCCTGTTTTTTATTAATTCTGGTAAAGCGCCTTTTTTAGCAGCAACAACAGGCAAGCTAGAAGCCATTGCTTCCATTGTTGCTAAACTTTGAGCTTCAATTGGAGACGGCATTACAAAAAGAGTGGCTAAACGATAAAATTTCGCTAAATCTGAATTTCGAGACTCAATAGGCCCTAAAAAACACACGTTTTTTTTAAAAGGATAGTCTTTATCTGCCAACTGGCAAATCAATGCCTTTTTTAAATCTCCATCCCCTAAAAAAAGAAAATTAGCATCAACTTTTTTTAAAACCAATGGGATTGCTTTAATAAAAGTCTCTAAATTTTTATCTTTATCAATGCGCCCACTATAAAGAACGATAGGTTTGGAAATAAAATCTTCAATCTTATATTTTTTTAAAAAATCTTCAGAAATCCGACTTTTAACAAAAACATCAAGATTGATTCCATTGGAAATAATTTCCACTGGAATATTTATTCCCCATTTCATTGCCTGTTTTTTAATAAATTCACTTGGTGTAATTAAGATTTTACAATAATTATTAATAAAAGTCGCTAAAACTTTTGCCATTGTTTTTTCTGTCGTTTTTTGCAAAAATTTAGGCAATTTTAAATAAGACAAAGGGAATTTTAAAGAAGAATGTTGCGTAGCAATAACAGGAATCTTTCTTTTTTTCGCTTCAAAAGCCAAAGACTGAGAAATAAAAAAGGGATCCTGAATATGAATAATATCAGGCTTAAAATCATCTAATATTTTTCTAATATGCAATGAAGCTAAATAACTAACTTTCAATTTCTTTCTTACGGGATTTGTATGGGATTTAATCCGTATAATAGTATAATTATGGGAGTCTGAATCAATTTGAAAATCCCCATTAGGCGAAGCGGTAATTACATAAACCTTATCTTTTTTATCCTGGCCAAAATAATCAGCCAATCTCTCTGTAGAAATTGTCACGCCAGAAATATGAGGTAAAAAAGTCTCTAAAGCATAAAAAATCTTCATAATTTTTATATTATACCATACTAATAAATAAAAATATCGCTGGATCAAAGCGATATTTTGTGGGTGATGCTGGAATTGAACCAGCGACCTCTTCGATGTCAACGAAGCACTCTAAACCACTGAGCTAATCACCCTTGGTGCGCACGGCAGGGATCGAACCTGCGACCCTCGCCTTATAAGGACGATGCTCTACCACTGAGCTACGTGCGCATCACTTCACTAATTTTTCAAATTCTTCTTTTTCCAAAGTTTCTTTTTTAATCAATTCTTTGGTAATTCGTTCTAGCTTATCTTTGTTTTTCTTAAGTAATTTCTTGGTGCGATTATAGCACTTTTTAAGAATATCAGCTACTTCTTTATCTATTTTAGCTGCTGTTTCTTCTGAATATTCCCTTCCAGTAGAAATATCTCTACCCAAAAACACCAATTCTTCTGTCTTTCCAAAAGAAATTGGTCCCATTTTCTTACTCATACCATATTTGGTTACTAATGCTCTCGCTATATTTGTCGCCTCTTTCAAATCATTAGCAGCGCCAGTTGATATTTCTTTAAATTTAATTTCCTCAGCTACATAACCTCCGAGAAGAACAGATACATCATCTAAAAATTCTGAACGAGTTTTCATGTATTTCTCTTCAGTGGGCATCCGCATTGTATAACCAGCTGCTCTTCCTCGCGTTATAATAGAAATCTTTCTTACACAAGCTGTATCAGGAAATAAAGCGGATATTAAAGCATGACCAGCTTCATGATAAGCAGTTATTTCTTTTTCTTTCTTTGTTAAAATCCTGCTTCTTCTTTCTGGTCCCAAAATAACTTTTTCTATAGAATCTAATAATTCTTTCTGGGTAATATTCTTTTGATTTCCTCTAGCTGCCAAAATAGCAGCTTCATTTGTTAAATTGGCTAAATCAGCGCCAGAAAAACCTGGGGTCCGCTCTGCTATCTCTCTTAAATTAACTAATGGAGCTAAGCTTTTACCTTGAACATGAATTTCTAATATCTTTTCCCTATCATTAATACTAGGTAAATCTAAAATTACCCGTCTATCAAAACGCCCTGGTCGCAATAAAGCTGGATCTAAAACATCTGGCCTGTTTGTCGCAGCAATCACTATGGTTTTAGTGTCTCTATCAAAACCATCCATTTCTACTAAAATCTGATTCAATGTTTGTTCTCTTTCATCATGCCCCCCACCAATACCAGCACCTCTTACTCTACCAATAGCATCAATCTCATCAATAAATAAAATTGAAGGAGCCGCTTTTTTAGCTGTAGCAAAAGTATCTCTTACCCGGCTAGCTCCTACTCCAACAAACATTTCTACAAATTCTGACCCAGAAATATGAAAAAAAGGCACTTTAGCTTCTCCTGCCACTGCCCGAGCTAATAATGTTTTCCCTGAACCAGGAGGGCCCATTAAAAGAACTCCGCGAGGAATTTTAGCTCCTAAATCATGAAATTTCTTTGGAGTTTTTAAAAATTGAACAACTTCTTTTAACTCTTCTTTGGTTTCTTTCAAACCAGCTACGTCTTTAAAAGTAATTCTATCTTTAGAAGGAGAAAATAATTTAATATTAGAACGGGAAAAAGAGAAAATCTGCATTGCTCCTTGATTAGCCCGACGAAAAGAATAGAATAACAAAAACCCTATTAGAAGAACCGGAATAAGTATCGGTAATATTATAGTAAAGAAGATAGCTGATGCGCCATCACCTTCAATTTCTATATTTAAAGAAGATATTTCTTCCGAAGAAAAACCAAAGCTTTGAAGTGTTTCTGGAAAAGAAACATTTAATTCCCTCTCTGTAATTAAAATACTGTCATCCTGAAGAAAAATGTGAATGCGATTAGGATGAATTACAACTTTTGTTATGCCCTCTTCTTTCAAAACCTGAATTGCTTCAGAAAAACTTACTTTTGTTGTTTTTAAAGACGCATTCTCAATCGCAGAAAAAATCAAAGAAAGAGCCAAAAAAAGAATGAATACTATAATAAAAGATTTAGCTAATTTATTCATAGCAATACTATCTTATATTAAACTTAACTAAAAATCAATTATGGATAGATAGGTTCGGTTATCCCCTGAAGATGGGAAATAGCGCTATTTACTGACTCTAAAGAAGAACTCATTATAAGATATTGATCAGAAAAAGCATAAGTAATGGCTGCTTCTTCTCCAGAATAAGTAAAGGAACGAATTTCTGCACCTGCATTAGTAGTTTCTTTAAAATCATTGGCAGTTTTCTTAGGAATACTTACAAGAAAAAAATCTTTCAAATCATTCAAAATTCCTAATCTTTTTTCCCAAGCTAAGAAAATAGATTTTACTTCTTCTTTACTTTCTTCTCCAATATCAATAATTAAACCAAGTGATGGATTAACTGTCCCATAATAAGAATAAACTAAGTATTTACGAGCCAACATATAAGGTTTTAATCTGGTTGGTAGTTGCGGAATAAGAGAAAGAACTACTTCTTCGTTTGTAAGGGCATCATTATGTACTTTAGGAATAAGAATTTTGAAAATTCCAGGAGCAGCTATTTCAGAAATGGCTGCATCTTTTATAGCTTTAGCAATATCTGAGCTGCTAATTTCTATATTAAAAAGAGATTTTTGGAACGGACCACTAATTTGGGGATATGGTGAAGCAGCCAAAGTTGTAGTTGTTGTACTTATAGTTGTGGTTGTGGTTGTCGTAGTAGTAACAATAGGTTTAGTTTCAAAAAACTTAGGCCAAATATAAAAATATCCTAATGCGGCTACTGCCACAATTAACACGCCTATAATAATAAAAGGCAATAATTTATTTTTCTGTGGAGGTTCTACCTCAGTAATTGGAAACTCAGATATTCCAACTGGCGCTTCTGGCGCAAAAGAAGGTTCTGATTCAGAAAAAGCTGGTTCTGGTTGTATACTAGGCTCTTGTTCCATAGAAGGAACAGAAGAAGGAGTAACAGGTGGTGGAGGAGAAGAAGGAGGTGGTGGAGGCGGCATTCCTGAAATTGCTCCTCCTTCAGATTTAATTTTTTCTAAATCTGACTGCGATGTTCTTATGAAAACATTTGAAGGTGGGGGAGAAAACTTTTGTTCTGGTTCCTGTTGCTCAGGAACTTGCCCAGAAGATTGTTCTGGAGTTACTCCAGAATCTTCATTAGAAACATTAGAAGGTAAAGAAAAATTTTCTGGCATATTTTTAAAAAATTAAAATTTTAATACTATTTATATTATATCACAAAAATAAATGTCAAGAAAATCTATTTTTTGTCATCAAGATTTTTTACATCTTTCAAGGAAAGAGAAATTTTGCCATTTGGCTCCACTTTTTTAATCTTTAGTTTTAAAGCATCGCCTATATGAACAACGTCTTCTACTTTAACTACATGACGCGGCGCTAATTCTGAAATATGAAGAAGACCTTCTTTGCGGCCGCCTAAATTTATAATAGCCCCAAAATCCCTGATTTCTGACACTGTCCCTTGCACCAATTCCCCTGCTAGAAATTCTTTGGTTACTTCTTTAATTCTGGAAATTGCTGACTGAGCTTTTTCCTCATCTGGAGCTGTCACAAAAATAGTACCATCATCATTAATATCAATAGCAGAACCAGTATCTTCAATAATCTTATTTATAATCTTGCCGCCAGGACCAATAAGGTTGCCTATTTGTTCTTGTTTTATTTTAAGAGTAAAGATTCTTGGAGCAAAGGAAGAAAGATCTTTTCTTGGCTCTGAAATAACTTCATTCATTTTTTCTAAAATAAAAAGTCTTGCATCTTTAGCTTTATCTAAAATTTCTGACAAAACTTTTGATTCTACTCCTTTTATTTTCACATCTATTTGTAAAGCCGTTATTCCATTCTTGGTTCCAGCTGCTTTAAAATCCATATCTCCATAATGATCTTCAAACCCTTGAATATCAGTTAAAATTTTATACCTATTCTCTCCACCCATTATCAAGCCCATAGCTACTCCAGTAACATGCTCTTTGATTGGAACTCCACTGGCCATTAAAGCTAATGATGAAGCACAAGTAGCTGCCATGGAAGTAGAGCCATTTGAAGACAAAATTTCTGAAACTACCCGAATTGTATAAGGAAATTCTTCCTGTGAAGGGATCATTGGCAAAATAGCTTTTTCACCTAAAGCGCCATGGCCAATTTCTCTCCTGCCTGGACCTCTTAAAGGCGCTATCTCCCCTGATGAATAAGCTGGAAAATTATAATGATGTAAAAATCTTTTTTCTCCAGTCACTTCCATACCTTGCAAAAGCAAAACATCGCCTGGGGAACCTAAAGTAACAACCGATAAAACGTGGGTCTTACCTCTCATGAATAAAGCTGAACCGTGTGGTCGTGGCAAAATATCAATAGCTACTTCCAAAGACCTAATTTCATCTAATTTCCGCGAATCAGGCCTTTTATCTTTCTCTAAAATATTTTTATGTACAACTTTATCAATCTCCTGCTCTAAAATAGATTTAGCGTCAATTAAACTCTCTTCTGGATAATCTTTGTTTTTCAAATAATCCATTAATTCTTGTTTTAAAAGAAATAAATTATTTTCTCTTTCGTTTTTATCTTCAACATAAAGAGCAGATTCTAATTTATTTTTTAAAAAGTTTTTTACTTCTTCTTTAATATTTTTATCATATTCTTTTAAAACAATTTCCTCTTTAGAAGAACCCTCTTGAGTAATAATACTGCTTAATTCTTTATTAAGTCTTGTAACTTCCTTTTGAGCCATTCTCATGGCCTCTTTGACAATATCTTCCGAAACTCCCTTAGATTCTGCCTCTAACATATTTATTACATTATCAGGACCTGAAACTACCATATTTAATAGTGCTTCTTCTCTTTGTTTGTAAATTGGATTAATAATAAATCCTGTTTTTTCTGACCAACTAATTCTCACCGCTGCTATTGGCCCTTGCCATGGAATATTAGAAGTGCCTAAAGCTAATGAAGCAGCAATAATTCCTAAAATATCAGGATCATTCTCCTCATCAATTGATAAACAAGTAATCACAATCTGAACATCCCTTCTCATATTAGCGGGGAAAAGAGGTCTAATGGTTCTGTCTATAAGACGACTGGTCAAAATTGCGCTGTCTGATGGTCGAGATTCCCTTCTAAGAAAACGACTGCCGTAAATTTTACCAGCAGCATAATATTTTTCTTCATAATTAACTATAAGAGGAAAGTAATCTAAATCCATTCTGTCTTCTTTACCCATAACCGCAGAAGCCAATACCACAGTATCTCCCATTCTTACCATTACTGATCCATTAGACTGTTCGGCAAGATTAGAAAATTCAACGCCTATAATCTTACCTCCAATTTTTAATTGATATTCTTTTTTCTCCATTTGTATTATTTTAATTCTATTTTATTTATTTTATCTTTTTAACCTCATTTTGATAATATTGGGTAATTTCTTTGTAAAGCCATGTTTTTTGGATTTAAAGAGAAAATAGTCTGGGCGAGAATCTAAATCTGTAAACTCATTAACTAATTCTTTCAAATAAAAAGAAGAAGTTTTTCCAAAACCCATAAGTTCTACATGTTTTCCTAATGCTTTTAAGTATTCAACCATGGGAATAAAATCTCCATCTCCAGTTACTAAAACTAACACATCAATATTGGCGCATAACCTGATAGCATCTACTGCCAATCCTACATCCCAATCTCCCTTTTTTGTTCCATCAGGATAAACTTGCAAATCCTTTAATCGAACTTCAATCCCTGCTTTTTCTAAAGCATCAAAAAAAGAAGCCTCACCAGGCTCATCAGCCTTAGTTGCATATGCAATTGCTCTAATTAACTGACGACCAGCTGTTGCTTCTAAAAGAAGATTTTTAAAATTTACTCTGGCGTTGTAAAGATTCTTCGCAGAATGATAAAGATTTTGAACATCTATCAAAACTGCTACGCGCTGGTTTTTGTGTCTAATAAGCATAAATTAAAATTACAAACCGAGCTTCTTCACTGTTTTATTATAGCGACGAAGCGATACTTTTTTAAAATAAGAAAGAAGCCTTCTTCTATCAGAAACCATGCCTAGAAGACCCCTCCTTGAATGATAATCTTTTGGATGTTTTTTCAAATGCTTGCTTAATAATTTTATTTCTTTTGTTAATAAAGCAACTTGCACCTCAGGTGATCCAGTGTCTTTCTTATGAGTAGCAAACTCCTCAATAACTTTTTCTTTTTGTTTTGCAGTAAGCATATTTTAATATCTTTATATTATCATAATCTTTTTACTAAAGCAACATTAAAAATAAAAAGCCCTTTAAAGGGCTTTGATTAGCGGAGGGTGTGGGATTCGAACCCACGGGCCGCTTTTAAACGGCCACAGGTTAGCAACCTGCTGCTTTGGACCACTCAGCCAACCCTCCTTAAAATTTCTCTTATATATTCAAGTTTATCTGAAAAAACATAAAATTGCAACTAAAAGGTAGTGGGGGTTGACAAAGAATTTCAATATGCTAAAATAAAGTTGTGAAATCTCCCTAAAAAGGGAGTTTTTAAATAAAAGACTTAACTAATATTATGGATATTCTTAATAAAACATCTAAAATAGGTGTATTAACAGCTGTTTTATCCTTGTGTTTTTTTAGTCCATTATCAGGTATTTTAGTAGAAGGTTCACCTTCTGTTATTATTAATAGCTCTCAACAAGAGGTTCTAAACGCTGATGAATCTTTTTATACTTCAAATGAGACATTTTTTACAGCAGTAAATGTTCCCTCTCCAGTCCAAACAAGAAAAATTATCGCAACAGCTTATTCTTCTACACCTGATCAGACTGATGACTCTCCATTTATTACTGCTTCTGGAGTTTGGGTTTATGATGGGATTATTGCTTCCAATTTCCTGCCATTTGGAACAAAGGTAAGATTTCCTGAACTATTTAGGGATAAAATCTTTACTGTTGACGATAAAATGCATGAGCGTTTTACTGATACAAGGGTAGATATTTGGTTTCCTGACAGAGAATCAGCTGAAGAATTTGGAGTTAAAGAAACAATAATGGAGATATTAGAGTAAAAAGTAATTAATAGTAATTTTTGTAATTTAGTAATCAAAAACATCCCGTTGAAAAACGGGATGTTTTTTAGTGCCCAGGGTGGGATTCGAACCCACAAACTCTTAAGAGTCAAGGATTTTAAGTCCTCTGCGTAAACCGTTCCGCCACCTGGGCAATTAATTTATCAACTTGCAAATCTTGAGGCCATGGTGGGATTTGCACCCACGAATAACGGTTTTGCAGACCGTCGTGTTAGCTACTTCACCACATGGCCATAAATCTATCTTATTAAATTTTTCTAAAAAATTCAAGTAAATCTCCTTGTTCTGCTTTTTCTGGACAATTTACTAATAAACCACATTCTTCTCCAATTTTTACTTCTGATACATCTGCTTTATTTTTTTGTAAGTTTAAAATCTTTCCTTGGCTAATTATTTCTTCTTCACGCACTAAACGAAAACGAATTTTATTTTGAATACTGCCTTCAATAACTTTTCCACCAATTAATTGACTGCCTTTTATAGGATTAAATACAGCTAAAACCTCTAATTTTCCAAGTATCTCCTCTGTTGGTTTTTTAATAAACTCATTTTCTACGAATTCTTTGACTTTATCTTCAATCTCATAAATAACACCTCCTTCTATTAATAATAAATTTTTATTAGTCAAAAGAATATTATTTATCTCTGGCCTTTTTCTAACCCGAAAGCCTATAATCAGAGTTTTTCCTGATAGTACTATCTTGAAATCGCCTTCAGAAATATCACCAGTTTCATTTCTTAAAAGCAAGAAAAACCAATTGTTTTTTTCTCCTAGTTGCGCTATAACATGTTCTAATGCTTCGCCTGAACCAGATGTATCACTTTTTATAATAAGCGGAATTTTAATTTTTGAATCTTTATCTCCTAATTCTTTACCAATTACTTTTAGCTCTTCACTTAAATCAGTCATTTTATCTCTTGTGCAACCTGCTAAAAACTTTGTTCCTACTGGCACTGATTTTTCAAAACCAACCACTTTTACTGGAGAAGAAAAAGTCGCCTCAGAAATAGGTTTCCCTTGAAAATCTTCTAAAATTTTTACTTTTCCCTCAATCTGATCTGCCACTACATTATCCCTGAGACGAAGAGTACCATCAGTAATAATCAAACTGGCTGTAATTCCTCTAAAACGGTCTAGATGAGATTCTATTACAACTCCTGAAGCTTGATTATTTGGATTGGCCTTTAATTCCTGCATCTCTGATAACAAAAGAATAAGTTCTAAAAATTCATCAATGCCTTGTCCTGTTTTTGAAGAAACACCTGAAACAGGTACATCTCCACCACGTCCTTCCAATAAAACCCCTGCTTCAGATAATTCATTCTTTACTTTTTCCAAATTAGCCCCTTGTTTGTCAATTTTAGTGATTGCTGTAACAAAAGGAATCTGCGCTTCCTCTATATCTTTTAATGATTCTTTGGTTTGGGGTTTTACTCCTTCATCAGCAGCAACTACTAAAATAGCTACATCAGCAACTTTTGCGCCACGGGAACGAATCTTAGAAAACGCCTCATGGCCCGGAGTATCAATAAAAGTAATCTTTTTGCCTTCTACCTCTATTTCATAAGCGCCAATATGTTGAGTGATTCCACCTGACTCCTTCTCAACTATTTTGGTTTTTTTAATATAATCTAAAAGACTTGTTTTACCATGATCTACATGACCCAAAACTACAATAATCGGAGGACGTGAAACTAAACCTAATTGTTTGTTTTTATCTTTCATATTAATAAAGATGGCGGAGGGGACAGGACTCGAACCTGCAAGCCCTTACGGGCACCAGTTTTCAAGACTGGCGCATTACCATTCTGCCACCCCTCCAAAAATAGTCCCC
>DAOVIY010000068.1 GCA_030673525.1 bacterium
AATCTCATTAGAAAACTGTTGATGATTTTTTTAAGTAAAAACCGTGAACAATTGTTTGATTTTTTAAAAACTTTTTCTGGATTATTTTTTTGTTCTACAACAAATCCGTGTAATTGCTTCATACCTAAAACCTCGTCTCTTAAGCCCTTTACAGTATTATATGGATAGGTTTTTATAATCCTAAAACCAGCTTCCTTAATATATCCCACAATTTCATCTCTTGTAAAAAGGTACTCATAAAAATCTCCTTTTTGATTTCTATAAAAACCAAAGATTTTTTTAATTTTTCTTAGAGGATTAAAATAGGGAACACTCAAAATTACTATTCCATTTTTATCTAAAATTCTTGCCATTTCTCTCAAAATTTTTTCTGGTCCCTCTTCAAAATGTTCTACTACTCCCCAAGAAATATAACCATTAAAAAAATTATCAGGATAATCTAAATTAAAAACATTATCAACTCTTACTGGTAGCTCTGGAAATTTCGACTTTATAAAATTAATGGTTTCTTTGGCAAAATCAACTCCTTCAACACTATACCCTTTTTGTCTTAATAAATAGACCCATGTTCCTAATCCGCATCCGGCTTCAAGAATCTTTCCTCTTTTAGGTAAATATCTCTCAAAAATCTCCTGTAAGATAGGACTATCTTCAGAACTTTGGTAATAGTTTTTCAAGGAATTTCCTTTTAAAGATTTTTTCCAATGTTTTTCCCAAAAATTCGAGTAATCAGCTTTTTTACGATATATTTTTAGCGGCATAATTAAAATTAGATAATCCTTTGTTATTGACCTCTACAATAAATACTGAACCAAATAATGCTCCAAGTGTTTTAATCTTACAATACTTTTTTCTATTCAATTTTGGTATCTTGATTATAGAATGTATGGAATAGAAAGTTAAACCTGCTTGTTCCAACATATATTCAAGCAGTTCTAAACTGAACATAGTATGATGTTTGCACTGCCCTAGTTCTCTATAAATATCAGACTGGAGCGACCTGCCTGAAATAAAAATAGATATTCTTTTTTTTAAATTAAAATCGTTAGGTGTGGTTAATAATACTTTCCCTGTTGGCTTTATTACTCGTGACATTTCTTTTAGTAAAAATATAGGGTCAAATACATGTTCAATAACATCGCCTGCCCAAACAACATCAAAATAATTGTCTTCAAATGGTATCCCATCTTTATCAACATCGCATTCTATTGCATTAATGCCCTTTTCTTTTGCCTTTTCAATGGCTACAGAGGAAAAATCAATTCCATAAACTTCAAAACCCTGCTTTTGGAGCTCTGATGAAACTGTGCCGACTCCACAACCGACATCCAATAGTTTACCCTTTTTTAACTTGGGTAGAAGAGAAAACATAACCCTTTCCTCAATGTCTATAGGATTATCACTTCCGGTAGAATATCTCCAATTTTCACGATCTTTTGGTCTCATGAATTATTAATAAATTTCTTTTTTTATATTATTTTACAAGAATGTCTATTATTTTTTCTGCGGCATTACCTTTACCGAAAGGATTTGTCCAATTAGCTGGTGCTGCCAAACTTTTTTTCGCTGCCGCTCTGATTTTATGAGGATCGGTTCCAGCTAAAATATTCGATCCAACTTTAATTGTTTCGGGTCTTTCTGTGTTATTCCTTAAAGTCACACAAGGCACATTTAATATGCAAGTTTCTTCTTGAAGACCTCCGGAATCTGTTAATACAAGTTTGGCGTTGGCTTCTAAATGTAAAAATTCTAAAAATCCAAGAGGTTCAATTAACTTTATTCCTTTTGGAATTTCTAACCCAAATTTATTTATTTTTTTCTTTGTCCTCGGATGAATTGGATATATAATCGGTAGATTGAACTCATAATGGACTAATTTCAGGCCGTCTAAAATACCTTTTAGTCTTTCTTTATTATCAGTATTTTCCTCTCTATGAGCAGTTGCTAGAAAATATGCATTAGGGTTTAAATTTAACTTATTTAAGGTATTCACTTTTCTTCTTGCTATTTCTAAGTTCTGGAATACTGCATCCACAATAGTATTTCCGGTAACAAAGATTTTATTTTTCTCTATTCCCTCTTTTACCAAATTATTCCTTGCTCCCTTTGTTGGTGCAAATAGATAATCTGAGATATGATCGGCTAAAACTCTGTTAATTTCTTCGGGCATTCGTCTATCATAGCTTCTTAAACCGGCTTCAATACGACCAATCTTCATATGCAGCTTGGAAGCCGCCAAAGTACTAGCTAAACCAGTATTTGTATCCCATCCTGCCAATACTATATCCGGCTTTTCTTTTTTTAAAACCCTTTCTATACTAATTAACATTTTCCCTATTTCCTCTGCGTGAGAACCTGATCCTATATTTAGGTTATATTTTGGCGTTGGAATTTCTAGTTCGTGAAAGAAAATTTTATCTAAATTGTAAGAGTAATGTTGACCGGTATGGAGAACAAAGTAATCTAAACCTTTCTCCCTTAATGCCCTTATAATGGGAGACATCTTTATTATTTCGGGTCTTGTTCCTAAACATAAAACTATCATAAATACTTCTCTTTTATAATATTTATCATATCTCTAAATCTAAATATTGTTTGATGATATTTAAGAGCGTGATTATATCCGTCAAGGACCATATCTTTTCTTTCTTTTTCGTGGGTCAAATAATATTCCACCTTAGAACAGAGATCGTCAATATTATTATAATAACCACAATGGATATTGTTATTGAACTGTTCGTTGAATTCATCGGCATACCCGCTAATCATAAAATTACCCGACCCTGGTATTTCATAAAATCTATTTTTGGGGTGATATTTATTTATAAATTCT